>DATFMW010000364.1:0-4088 GCA_035266765.1 Gaiellaceae bacterium
GCTCGTCCTCGGCGGCGTGCCCGCGTCGCGGCTCGCGGCCGAGCACGGGACGCCGCTCCTCGTCTACTGCGAGCAGACGATCCGCTCGCAGGCGCGTGCCTACCGCGAGGCCGCGCCGGAGGCGCTCGTCGCGTACGGGACGAAGGCATTCGCGAACGTCGCGCTGCTGCGGCTGCTCGCCGAGGAGGGCGTCGGCGCCGACGTGTCGACGCTCGGGGAGCTCGCATTCGCACGCGCCGCGGGAATCCCGGGCGAGCGGCTCCTCTTCCACGGCAACAACAAGTCCGACGAGGAGCTGCGCGCCGCGGCCGAGGCGGAGGCGACGGTCGTGATCGACGCCCCGGGCGAGGCCGAGCGCGCTCAGCAGGCGGGCGTGCGGCGCGTGCTCGTGCGGCTGACGCCCGGGGTCGAGGCGGTCACCCACCACGCGATCCGGACGGCGCACGAGGAGTCGAAGTTCGGGCTCTCGCCCGAGGCCGCGGTCCAGGCGATCTCTCGCGCGCGCCAGGTCGGGCTCGACGTGGTGGGCGTGCACATGCACGTCGGCTCGCAGCTCGTGCGTCCGGACGAGAGCGTCGTCGCGGTCGAGCGGCTGCTCGCGTTCCTCGCCGAGATGCGCGACCGCTGGCACTGGACGCCCCAGGTGATCGACCTCGGCGGCGGCCTCGGCGTCCGCCACCACCGCGACGAGCATCCGCCGAGCGTGGCGGAGTTCGTCGGCCCGATCGTCCGCGCGGTGCGCGACGGCTGGCAGGAGCCGGTGCAGATCGTGCTCGAGCCGGGACGCTCGCTCGTCGGCCGCGCCGGCGTCACGCTCTACCGGGTCGGCGTCGTGAAGGAATCGGGCGGCGGGGTCGTCTACGCGGCGATCGACGGCGGCATGTCCGACAACCCGCGCCCGCAGCTCTACGGCGCCCGCTACGAGGCGCTGCTCGCCGAGCGGGCCGACGAGCTCGCTACCGGTGTCTACCGGGTCGCCGGCAAGCACTGCGAGTCGGGCGACGTGCTGATCGAGGCGGCCGAGCTGGCGCGGCCCGAGCCGGGCGACCTGCTGGCGGTGCCGGCGACGGGCGCGTACACGCTCTCGCTCGGCTCGACCTACAACGGCGTGCCACGGCCAGAGGTCGTGCTCGTCTCGAACGGCGCGGCCCGCACGATCCGCCGCCGCGAGACGGTCGAGGAGCTGCTGCGCCTGGAGACGGACACGTGACCGAGCACGAGCTGCTCGTCTGGTCGGACTACATCTGACCGTTCTGCCGGCTCGGCCAGCCGCTGGCCGAGCGGGTCGCGCGCCGGTTCGGTGCGACGGTCACCTGGCTCCCCTACGACCTGCACCCGGAGTACCCGCCGGAGGGGATCCCGCGGGCGCAGCTCCACGCCCGCTACGGCGATGCGATGCACGACCGGCTGCGCGCCTCGTTCGAGCGGGCCGGGCTCCCGTACGCGCCGCCGGCCGAGGTCGTCCCTAACACGCGGCTCGCGCTGCGCGTCACCGAGCTCGCGCGCGAGCACGGCCTCCACGACGCCGTGCACGGCCGGCTGATTGACGCCTACTGGGCCGAGGGCCGGAACATCGGCGACCTGGACGAGCTGCGTGCGCTCGCGGCCGAGGCTGGCCTCGAGGACGTCTCCGCGGCGCTCGAGGGCGACGCCTATCTCGACGCCGTGCTCGACTCGACCCGTCAGGCGCAAGCGATCGGGGTGAACGGCATCCCGGGGTTCCTGCTCGACCGGCGGCTGCTCGTCCTCGGCGCCCAGCCGGACGAGGTCTTCGAGCAGGCGTTCGCGCGGCTCGCCTCCGGCCCGCCGGACACCTAGCCGACCGCGGCGAAGAGCCGGCGTTCGCCTTCGACGCCCTTCAACGTGAAGAGGCCGCGGTCCTCGAGCTCGATCCCGGAGCCCGCGATCAGGTCGCGAACGGTGCTCGAGACGAGCACCTCGCCGCCCGACGCGTGCGCGGCGACCCGAGCGCCGACGTGGACGGCGACGCCGGCCAGCTTGTCGCCGAGCACCTCGCACTCGCCCGTGTGGACGCCCGCGCGCACCTCCAGACCGAGCGCGCCCACCGCGCCGACGATCGCATGCGCGGAGCGGATCGCCCGGGCCGGCCCGTCGAAGGCGGCGAGGAAGCCGTCGCCGGCGGTGTCGAGCTCGCGGCCGCCGACGCGGGCCAGCTCGCGCCGCACGACGGCGTGGTGCGCCTCGAGGAGCTCGCGCCAGCGGCGATCGCCGAGCTCCCGGGCTCGCTCGGTCGAGCCGACGATGTCGGTGAAGAGGATGGTCGCGAGAACCCGGTCGGGGTCGGGCGCCTCGCGGACGCCGGTCAGGAGCTCCCGGGTCTCCGCAAGCACGGTGTCGGCGTGCTCGCCCCACGGCACGTGGTCGCCACCCCCGAGCTCGACGTAGCGCGCGCCGGGGATGCTCCGGGCGAGGAAGCGAGCGTTCTCGACGTGGCACATGTTGTCCTCGACGGCGTGCACGATCAGCGTCGGCACGCGGATCGCCGAGACGATGTGCCGGACGTCGATCTCGAACGCCATCCGGATGAACGTGTCGGCCGCAGTCGGCGACGCGGCCTGGAGCAGCATGCGCCCCGCCCACTCGACGAGGTGCGGATCGTCCTTCCGGCTCGGGATGAGGGCGGGCGCGAAGCGCGTCCCGTCTCCCCAGCTGTCGGCCAGTCCGCGCATCGAGTCCTCGAACTCCTCCCGCGTCGCCTCGCCCCATGGCCAGTCGTCGGTCGTCTCCTCCTTCACCTCGGCACCACAGAGCACGAGCGCGATCGTGCGCTCCGGGTTCGTGGCGGCGAAGAGCATCGACAGCGGCCCGCCTTCCGACACGCCGATCACCGCAGCCCGCTCGGAGCCGACGGCGTCCATCACCGCGCGCACGTCGTCCATCCGCTCCTCGAGCGTCCCCGCCTGGACGCGGTCGGAAAGCCCCATGCCACGCTTGTCGAAGAGGATCAGGCGCGCGAACGAGCCGAGCCGCTCGCAGAAGCGCCGGTAGGCCGGCTCCTCCCAGTACACGTAACGGTTCGAGACGAACCCGTCGATGAAGACGACGTCGACCGGGCCGTCGCCCACGACCTGATAGGCGACGTGAACGTCGTCGCTACGCGCATACCGGATCGCCAGCGAGGACGCAGCCACCTGCGTTCAGCGTGCGCGGGCGCCCGCGTAGCCGGGTCGGATGAGTCGTGGTGGTGCCTGGAGCCGCGCGTCGCGGATGGGCGGGTTGATGGGGTCGGTGCAGGGTGGTGCGCCGAAGCTGGCGGCGCGGCGTTCGTCGGGTGCGTCGGCGTAGAGCGTCGTCCGCTGGCGTGGTGTGCGGCCGTTGGCGCGGATCAGGGCCTCCATCTCTTCCGGCGTCATCTCCTGGCCGTGGTCGGCGCCGGCGGCACGGGAGATCGACTCGTTCATCAGGGTGCCGCCGAGGTCGTTCACACCGGCCTCGAGGACCGCGGTGATGCCGCGGGTGCCGAGCTTCACCCAGGAGGCCTGCACGTTGTCGATCCACGGGTGCAAGGCGAGCCGGCCGACCGCGTGCATCAGCAACGTCTCCCCGAAGGTGGGGCCGCGGCGCGAGCGTCCTTTCAGGTAGATCGGCGCCTCCATCGGCACAAACGGGAGCGGCACGAACTCGGTGAAGCGGCCACTGGAGCGCTGCTGGTCGCGCACCGCGACGAGGTGGCGCGCCCAACTCCGGGGCGAGTCGACATGACCGAACATGATCGTGTTGTTCGAGGCCAGCCCAACCCTGTGCGCCGCCGCGTGCACCTCCAGCCACTGACCCGTCGTGATCTTGTCCGGACACAACACCGCACGCACCTCGTCGTCGAGCACCTCGGCGGCGGTCCCCGGCAGCGAGCCAAGCCCCGCCTCCTGCAACCGTGCGAGATAGGTGTCGAGGTCGAGGCCGAGCGTTGCCGCGCCCTGCCAGATCTCCAGCGCCGAGAACGCATGCACATGCATCCCCGGCACCGCCTCCTTGATCACCCGCACCACCGACTCGTAGTACTCCCCCGTGAAACCCGGATGGATGCCACCCTGCAGACAGACCTCGGTCGCGCCGCGCTCCCACGCCTC
>DATFMW010000365.1:0-3937 GCA_035266765.1 Gaiellaceae bacterium
CCTTTGTCACTTCCTCCCACGTAAGAGCGCTCACACTGTCTCCTGAGCGAGTTCCTCGGCAACCGCAAGGCGGTTCTCATAGTAGGCGTACGCGCAGAAGAGCAGGATTGCAGAGCCCACTGCAAGTCCGCCAGCGCCAAACGCCGCATCACGAACCCATTGATCCCTGAGGTGACCTGCGTAGTACAGCCCACCGACGAGGAGCGACAGGACATAGACGCTCACCGCCGTCAAGAGACCCGACCCGAGTCGACTGTAGCGTCGGAACCGAGGGCGGAGTCGGTCACGCGTGCGCAAGAGAGAGGCGCATCGCGTTGCGCCGTCTATCAAAGGCTTCGGATCCGCTATGGCTTGGCTTGGGTTGAACGCCGCACTGGAAGAGCCGAGCGCATCGGTGATTCTGTCCTGTAGGTCCAGAAGCTCTGCCGCTGCACGCTCCGTCAGGCCAACGTGCGTGACGTCAACTCGCTCGGCCCACTTGTTGAAGCTGTCGCCACGAAGACTTGCAGCCTTCCAGCCAGCGGGAAGCGCGGGCACGAGGCATGCAACTGCAACTCCGAGCACCTCAAGATGACTTGAAGCGCTTGGGTCCACGGGGTTCATCCAAGAATGTCGTCTCGTATGAGCGACTTGTCCGTGAAATCAGGGTATCGCTCATACACATATCGTACAAGCTGTCGGAGCGGAATAGTCGAGAAACGCGCCTTGAATTCTTTTAGGTCGTCTTCGACGCGCGGTGGAAGCTCTCGTAGAAGGGCTTGGTAGTAACGCTGCCCACGCTCCGTGAGTTCGAAGTCGCGAGTCGCGTAGGGATCGGCAGGCGACTCGCCGATGACATTTTCGGCTTCCCAAGCATCCTCGGTTGAATCGGAGAAGACAGCTGAGTCGCGAATGAGGTCGGCGGCCGCCAACGTATCGACGGCCGTGTAGATCTTGGATGAAAACGGGCCGAAGTTGTGCGACGTAAAGTCGGCCTCTTCCGTGAGCCACTCGGGCTCGCGCTCTTTCTCCACAAGGAACACCAGCTTCTCGAGGCGAGTGATTCCTTCCAACCTGCCCGGCTTGGCCCCCGACGGCCCAGGAGCCCCCAGAAGAAGGACGATCAAGTCGTCGGTCTCGATCGTCGCGCTCACGCCATCACCACCTTCTCACATGCGTCAAGTCGCATTGCGAGCTCGCTCGCCACACGATGACGTAGAACGTATGTTCGTATCATAACAGACTCCCGCCCTCGGGACAGCCTCGGTTCGTTGACGCTCTCCACAGCCGTGCGGTCATGGTAAAGACGTGTTCCCGCGGAGGAAACCGTCCCGTGTGGACACCGCCGCAATATGACGATTGCCCCTTTCACGCCCGATGCGGTAGCGTCGCCTCATGCCCACCGACAACGGCCTCGGCCTCTTCCTCACCGCCCTCCCCGCGCAGCTCGCGATCGACTTCGCGCAGCGCGGCGAGGCGGCCGGGTTCCGCTCCGCCTGGTTCCCGGAGATCACGTTCGCCGACTCGTTCGGGCCCGCGACCGCGGCGGCGCTCCAGACGGAGCGGGTCGGGATCGGCACCGGGGTCGTCGGGATCTGGTCGCGCTCCGCGGTGACGATGGCCCTCCAGGCGGCGACGCTCCACCAGCTCTCCGGCGGGCGGCTGATCCTCGGGCTCGGCGTCCAGGCGCGCGGGTACGTCGAGGGCTGGCACGGCCAGACCTACCGCAAGCCGGTCGAGGCGATGCGCGACTTCGTCACGATCCTGAAGAAGGCGTTCGCGGGCGGGCTCGTCAGCCACGAGGGCGAGGTCTTCTCCGTGGCCAACTTCCACCTCGACCTGGAGCTGCCCCAGCCGCCGCCAAAGATCTACATCGCCGCGAACGGGCCGCGAATGATCGAGCTCGCCGGCGAGATCGCCGACGGGATCGTCGGCTGGTTCCAGTCGGTCGAGTACCTCCGCGACGTGACCATGCCCGCCCTGCGCCGCGGCGCCGCCAAGGCAGGCCGCTCGCTCGACGGCTTCGACGCCACCGTCGGCTTCCCGGCCGTCGTCACCCGCGACGACTCCGGGGTCGAGCTCGCCAAGGGCCAGGCGATGATGTACGCGACCGCGCTCGGCTCCGCGCCCGCCTACCTCGAGAGCGCCCGCGCCGCCGGGTTCGGCGCCGAGGCGGAGGCGATCGGCGAGCTCGTCCGCGCCGGCGACCTGCGCGGCGCCGTCGCCCGCGTCCCCGACGAGATGGCCGCCGCACTGCTCATGTGCGGCAGCGCCGACCGCGTCCGCGCCCGCATCGACGCCTATCGCGAGGCCGGGCTGACGGGGATCCACGTGCTCCCCTCGCCGCCCGGCGGCTACTACCCGCTCTACGAGGACCACTTCCCCGTCTCCTCGCTCGCCCAGCTGCCGGAGTTCGACTTCCCCGCGCTGCTCGGCAGCTTCTCGGACACGATCGAGCTGCTCGGCAGCTAACCCGGGTAGCGGAGCGGATCCTCGAGCCCGGCCTGGCGGAAGCCCTCCCGGCGGAGCAGGCACGCGTCGCAGCGGCCGCACGGGGAGCCGTCGGCCGCCGGGTCGTAGCAGCTCGACGTCAGCCCGTAGTCGACGCCGAGACCCGTGCCGAGCCGGATGATCGCGGCCTTGTCGAGCTCGATCAGCGGCGTGTGGATGCGCAGGCGCTGCCGGCCCTCGACCGCGGCCTTCGTCGCGAGGTTCGCCATCGCCTCGTAGGCGCGGATGTACTCGGGGCGGCAGTCGGGATAGCCGCTGTAGTCGACCGCGGTCACGCCGAGGAACACGTCCTCGGCATCGAGCACCTCGGCCCAGCCGAGCGCGAGCGACAGGAAGACGGTGTTCCGCGCCGGCACGTAGGTGACCGGGATCTCGGCGCCGATCTCCGCGAGCGGCACGTCCTTCGGCACCTCGATCTCGCCGGTGAGCGCCGAGCCGCCGATCGCGCCGAGGTCGACCCCCACGACGAGGTGGCGCTCCGCGCCGAGCGCGGCCGCGACGCGCGCCGCCGCCTCGAGCTCGGCCTCGTGGCGCTGCCCGTAGCGGACGCTCAGGGCGTAGGTCTCGTAGCCCTCCTCGCGAGCGACCGCGAGCGCCGTCGCGGAGTCGAGACCGCCGCTCAGCAGGACGACGGCGCGGCTCACGGCAGCGCGGAGTCGAGCAGCTCGGCGTGCTCGCTCTCGGGCGGATAGCCGTACGCGTAGACGACGAGGTCGTCGTCGCCGTGGTTCGCCGACTGGAGCGCCGTGCCCGGGTCGACGCAGATCAGGCCGCCGGCGGGCACGTCGACGCGCTCGGGCGGGTCGCCGACGTAGAGCGACAGCGTCCCGGCGAGGACGACGAAGGTCTCCTCCTGGATCGGGTGCCGGTGGCGGCGGCCGGTCGCGCCGGGCTCGTAGCGCCAGACGTTCGCGCGCGTGTGGGCGAAGCCGGCGCGCTCGCTCAGCTCGGCGACGTGACGCGCCGGCTCACCCGGCTCGTGCGGCCGCGTGATCCAGTCGAGCTCATCGGGGCAGACGACGCGAAAGGCCACGCGGGCAGTCTAGAACTAGCCCATCTTCTCGATGATCCCGGTCATCTCGCCCTCGGTGAAGGCGCGCATCGTGACCGAGCGCAGGCTGCCGCCCGCGGCGAGCTGGAGGGCGACGGCCGTCCCGGTCTCGTCGTCGGGGAAGTCCACGATGACGACGAGGTCGTGCTGGCCCATCGTCCAGAGAATCGTGTCGATCGTGCCGCCGTTGCTCTCCACGAGCTGCTTCGCGGCCTGGTAGCGGCTCACGGTGTCCTTGACGTTCGCGACACCCTGATCCGTCCAGTTGTAGAGGGTCACGTACTTGGGCACGTTGCCTCCTCTGGTCGTCCGCCCGGCACGCGTGGCGACAAGGTGGGCGCATGGCCAGGGCGGTTTCAGACCATGCTACGACCGGGCCGGGAGCCCTTCAAGCGA
>DATFMW010000366.1:0-2548 GCA_035266765.1 Gaiellaceae bacterium
CCGGTCGCAAGAGCGGGCGCAAGCACACGACCCCGATGGTCTACACGCGAGACGGCGACCGGCTGCTCGTCTACGCGTCGAAGGCGGGAGCGCCTGCGCATCCCGACTGGTACCTCAACCTCGTCGCGAACCCCGACGTGACCGTGGAGGTCGGAGCCGAGCGCTACCGCGCGACCGCCGTCCCGCTCGAGGGCGAGGAGCGCGACCGCCGCTTCGCCGAGCAGGCGGAGCGCTTCTCCGCGTTCGCCGAGTATCAGGCGAAGACCGAGCGTGTGATCCCGGTCGTCGCGCTCGAGCACACCTAGACGGGAACGAGCTTGTAGCCGAGCCCGCGCACGGTCACGAGCCGCTCCGGCCGCGACGGGTCGCGTTCGATCTTGCGGCGCAGGTTCGAGATGTGCACCTCGCAGGCGTGCTCGTCGCCGACGTGCTCGCTCGCCCAGAGGTGCTGCATCAGCTCGCGGCGCGAGATGACCGTCTCGGGTTGCTCGGCCAGCAGCGCGAGCACCTTGAACTCGGACAGCGTCAGGTGGACGCGCTCGCCGTCGGCGAGCACCTCATGGCGGCCGAGGTCGATGTGGAGGCCGCCGAGGCGGCGCACGGTGGCGCCGCCGTTCGCGCGGTCGAGCTCGCGGCGGCGCAGGATCGCGCGCACGCGCGAGAGGAGCTCAGCCGTCGAGAACGGCTTCGTGACGTAGTCGTCGGCGCCGAGCTCGAGGCCGAGCACCCGGTCGAGCTCCGCGTCGCGCGCCGTCAGCATCAGGATCGGCACGTCGCTCTCGTCCCGTAGCGCCCGGCACACGTCGGTGCCGGAGAGCTCCGGCAGCATTACGTCGAGGATGACGATGTCGTATCCGCCGGCGCGGCCCGCCTCGAGCGCCGAGGGCCCGTCGGCCCGCTCGTCGACCTCGAAGCCCTCACGCCGCAGCATGAACGCCACGACGTCGCGGACGCCGGGATCGTCGTCGACGAGCAGGATGCGCGGTTCGGCTCCTGTGACCTCGTTCACGCGACCGCCTCCTCCCGGGCGCGCGCGCCCTCGAGCACGATCCGCACGAGCGTCCCCTCGCCGGGCGACGACTCGAGCTCGAGTCGCCCGCCGAGCGTCGTCACCGATTCGCGCACGATCGCGAGCCCGAGCCCGAAGCCCTCGGCATCGCGGTCCTTGCCGCGGTAGAAGCGGTCGAAGACGTGTCGCTGCGCGTCGGCGGACATGCCGGAGCCCGTGTCCTCGACCTCGAGCGTGATGCCGCCGTCTTCGGCGAACGCGCGCAGGACGACGTGGCCGAGCGTGGTGTGCTTCGCGGCGTTCTCCCCGAGGTTGCGCAGCGCCTGCTCGAGCAGGTCGCGGTTCGCGGCGGCGACGAGGCCGGGCGGGCACTCGAGCTCGACCGAGACGCCCTCGCGTGGGCGGAGGCTCTCGGCGACCTCGTGGAGCAGCGGCTCGAGCTCGACCGGCTCGGCACGCGGCCGCTCCTGGCCGGCGTGCGCGCGGGCGAGCGTCAGCAGCGCCCGGGCGAGCCGGGCGAGCCGCTCCGCCTCGCGCTCGATGTGTCCGAGGAAGCGATCGCGCTGCGTCGGATCGTCCTTCGCGCCCGCCTGGAGCACCTCGACGGCGCCGATGATCGTCGTCAGCGGCGTGCGCAACTCGTGGGCGGCGTTCGAGACGAACTCCCGCTCAGCGAGCTCGCGCCGCTCCTGCTCGCTCAGGTCGTCGATCACGATCAGCGCCGTCTCGCCCTCCGGCTGCGCCGGGATGCCGACGAGCCCGTACGCGCGCTCCTCGTCGGGGGTGACGTGCCGCTGCACCGGGGTCGCGTCCTGCCGGAAGAGCTGCTCCGCGAACTCGCGCAGCGAGAAGCCGTCCCACGACTCCGGCAGCGGGTCGCCCTCGGCGAGCCGGCCGCCGAGCAGCCGTCGCGCCTCGGCGTTCGCGAAATGGACGACGAGGTCGTCGTCGACGGTGAGAACGCCCTCGTGGAGCCGCTCGAGCAGCAGGCGCAGCCGGTCGCGCTCGATCTCGACCCGGCGGAAAGAGCGGCGCAGCTGGCGGCGCATCCGGTCGAAGCTCTGCGCGAGCGCGCCGAACTCGTCGCGGAAGTGGTAACGGAGCGGCGTCTCGAAGTCGCCGAGCGCGAGCGCCTCCGCCGCCATCGAGAGGCGCCGCAGGCGCAGCGCGATCAGCTGGGCCAGGAGGAGGCCGACGATGACCCCGATCAGTCCGGCGATCACGCCGGCGCGCAGCGCCTGGTCGCTGACGATCCCGATCGCGGCGGCGACGTCGGGCCGGGGGCTGAGTGCGACGAGTGCGGCGACTCCCGGCGCGGCGAGCGGCACACCGATGACGACGATGCCGCCGCTCGGCGTGCTCGTGACGAGCGTCGAGTCGGCGAGCGCAGCCCGGAGGGCCCGACTCTCCTCCGCCGGTGCGTGCGTGATGGTGTTGCCCGCGGGCGCGGACTCGACGACGGCTCCGGCGCGCGTGTAGACGAGCAGGTCGAGGTTCTGGCGGTGCGCGATCTCCGCGAGTCGGGTGCTCAGCGTCGAG
>DATFMW010000367.1:0-4737 GCA_035266765.1 Gaiellaceae bacterium
CCGGCACGGCGAGCGCGAGCGCGAGCCCGAGCCGCTCCCGGTAGAGCGTTGCGGCCGCCGCGGCGAGCGCGAGCCCCGCAGCCCAGCCGTGCGGGTAGAAGGGAACCTCGGCGGCCGTCCAGCCGGCGAACGCGCCGGCGAGGAGCGCCGCCGCCGCCCGCGGCGCCTGCGCGGGCACGGCGAAGCCGCCCGAGCGCGAGCGCTTGCGCCGCCGCGGCACGACCGCACCGCGGAGCGCCGCCGCGAGATCCGCGGCTGTCGGACGCCGCGCCGGGTCGAGAGCGAGGGCGCGGTCGACGAGGCGAAGGAGGCCGTCTGGCAAATCGGGACGCAGCTCGGCGAGCGGGTGCGCGCCCTGCTCGATCGCCCGGGCCGTGTCGAGCATCGAGCCCTGCCAGAACGGGTGCGTCCCGGACAGCGACTCCCAGAGCATCACGCCGACCGCCCAGACGTCCGCCGCCTCGGTTGCATCCTCGCCGGCGAGCCGCTCCGGGGCGATGTACGCGAGCGTCCCGGGCACGTCGCCCTGCGCGGTGAGCGTCTCCGCCTCCGCCATGCGGGCGAGTCCGAAGTCGAGCAGCCGCACCGACACCTGCTCGTCGTCGGCGAGGAGGACGTTCGACGGCTTCACGTCCCGGTGGAGGATCCCGTGCGCATGCGCATGCGCGAGCCCGTCGCAGATCTGCGCGCAGGCCTCGATCGCCTGCGCGTCCGGGAGCTCGCCCGCGCGCATCGCCTCCCGGAACGTGCGGCCGGGGACGAACTCGTACGCGATGTAGACATGGCGCGAATCACGCGCAAACGCGTACGCGCGCAGGCAGCTCGGATGGCGGAGCCGCGCCGCCGCGGCGGCCTCCCGCTCTGCCCGAGCGGCGGCCTTCCCCTCGCGGGCGACGATCTTGAGGGCGACGTCGAGGCCGGTCTGCTCGTCCCGCGTGAGCCATACGGAGCCCGACCCGCCGCTCCCGAGCGGGCGAAGGGGACGGTAGCGCCCGAGGACGAGCCCGCTTCCCTCGAGTGCGAGCGCAGCGCTTGACATGCGTCACGCTAGGTTGGCGAACGAGTCGGACTTTCCTCCGTTCCGGGTTCGCACCGGCGGCCTGCCCCAGTACAGTGGGCCGCAACCCGGGTCCGGGGCCGACCGTATGGGCAACTACGAAAACGACATCGAGTTCGACTTTTTCGACGAGGAGCCGGAGACCCAGGAGGCGACCCCCCGGCGTCGCCGTCCCGCCTTCGGCGGCGGGCGCGGCGATGGCCCTCCGCGCCGCCCGCCGGTGCGCCCGCCGACCGGCGCCGTCGCGCTCGCCCGGCTCGTCGGCCTCGTCGCGATCGCGATCGCGATCGTCGTCGGGCTCGTCTTCTGGGTCGGCGCCTGCCAGGGCCAGACCAAGCACGACGAGTACGCGGCCTACACCGACCAGGTGCGCATGTTCGCGAGGAGCTCGCATCAGGTCGGCGTCGCGCTCACGAACAAGCTGATCTCGCCCGACCTGAAGCTCGCCGACCTCGAGACGAGCCTCGAGCAGTGGTCGCAGCAGGAGCAGCAGGCGTACGACCAGGCGCAGCTGGTCCGGCCCCCCGGCCCGCTGCGGCTGCTGCACCAGCGGCTCCTCGACACGCTCGAGCTGCGCGCCATGGGCCTCGCGGGTCTCGCCACCACGCTCACCCAGACCGCCGCGACGAAGAAGAACACCGCGACCGCCGCCGCCGACCTGACGGCACAGGCGGAGCTCCTGACGGCGAGCGACGTCGTCTGGACGAACCTCTACCGCCAGCCCGCGACCGACGAGCTGAAGCGGCAGGGCATCACCGGTGTCGTCGTGCCGCCGTCGCAGTTCGTGACGAACGCCGACCTCTTGACCAATCGCTCCTTCACGCTCATCCTCGGCCGACTCGCGAACGCCACCGGCACCTCGTCCGGGGGCCCGGTGACGGGCCTGCACGGCTCGAGCCTCGTCGGGACGAAGGCGACACCGCAGGGGATCTCGCTCTCGACGACGTCGCCGACGACGATCAAGGTGTCGGCCGACCTCGCGTTCGCGGTGACCTTCGAGGACTCGGGGAACTTCCAGGAGGTCAGCATCCCGGTGACCCTGAAGATCGACACCGGCAGCGGCAAGCCGATCGTCCACAAGCAGACCGTCCCGGTGATCCAGCCGTCCGAGCAGAAGACGATCAGCTTCGGCAACCTCCAGCTCCCGACGAGCGCGTTCGGGAACAAGGTCACGCTCACCGTCACCATTGGCAAGGTTCCGGGGGAGACCCGCCTCGACAACAACACGGCGAGCTACCCGGTGTTCTTCACGCTTGGCTAGATGGTTGATGCCACGAGCTCGTCCGTTCCGGGGCGCGAGCTGGTGCGTCTGGGGCGCCGCGGCGACCCCTCGCCGCTGCTGGTGGCAGCGGCGAGGGGTCGACGGGGCGAAGCGCCGGCCCGGTGGAGGCCGGCTCCGCCGGCCGCAGACGGGCCGAAGCGGCTCAGGCGTGCCAGAGCGCGCAGCCGGACGCGCGCAATCGTGGCATCAATCATCTAGGCTCGCGCGGTGCACGTGAGCACCTCGGTCGCTGCGTGGATCGCCGTCGGCGCCGCTGCAGCAGCGGTCGTCGCGATCGCGATCGCCGCCGGCGCCGTCCGCGCACTCCGGAAGGTGCGCGCCGCACAGAGCGCCCTTTTCGCCGGCGGCTCCACCGACCTCGTCGACTTCGCCGTCTCGCTGCAGGGCCGGATCGACGATCTGCACCGGATCGTCGACGAGGTCGCCGGGGCGGTGACCCGTGTCGACCGCCGGGTCGACGGCACCGTGTCCAGGACGGCCCTCGTCCGCTACGACGCGTACGAGAACACCGGCGGCCACCAGTCCGCATCGGTCGCGCTGCTCGACGCGACCCGCAGCGGTGTCGTCCTGAGCGCGATCCAGGGTCGCGACTACGCCCGGATCTACGTGAAGGAGATCGAGCGCGGCCACGCCTCGATCGCCCTCTCCCCGGAGGAGGCAACGGCGGTCGAGCGCGCGATGGGCTCGTAGCCCTCCGGCGTTTCCGGGGGAGGTCGCGCTGGTACCTTTCGGCCAGGTTGCAGCACGTTCTCGTCCTGAACGCGAGTTACGAGCCGCTCAACGTGTGCACGGTTCGGCGCGCCCACGTGCTCGTCTTCAAGGGCAAGGCGGAGGTCGTGGAGCGTCTCGACCAGCCGCTCCGCTCCGCGACCGGCAGCTTCATCTGGCCGCACGTGATCCGGCTCCTCCACTACGTGCGCGTGCCCCGGGCGATCCAGCGGAAGATCTCACGGCGGGCGCTCTTCGCCCGCGACGGCTGGCGCTGCGTCTACTGCGGCACCTCGAGCGGGCGGCTGACACTCGACCATGTCGTCCCGCGCTCGAAGGGGGGCGAGTCGATCTGGGAGAACGTCGTCACGGCGTGCGCCCCCTGCAACCTCCACAAGGGCGACCGCACGCTCGAGCAGGCCGGCATGGAGCTGAACGTCCCGCCGCGGCCGCCGGCGCCCGTGCTGTTCATCAAGCTCGCCGCGCCACGGATCCCGCACGGCTGGACGCCCTACCTCGGGGAGCTCGGAACCGCCGCGGCCTAAGAACTCATTCTGATTCGAGTTCGAATGTGACGTTTCACCGCCGCGGTGCCGTATCCGTGGCATGAGACGCTCATCCCGCATCCTCTTCCTCGCGGCCCTGCTCCTCGGAGCCGCCGCGCTCGCCGGCGTCGCGCAACCGCAGCGCGGCAACACCGCGATCCCCCTCCCGGTCACGCTCCGGACGATCACCGTCAACGGCAACGGCGCCGTCACGGCCGTCCCGGACCGGGCCACCTTCCGCTTCGGCGTCGAGACGCACGCCGGCACGGCTACCGCCGCTCTCGCCGCCAACGCGAAGGACGCGGCCGCAGTCATCGCCGCGCTCGAGGCAGCGGGCGCCGCAACGGCGGACATCCAGACGAGCCAGGTCTCCCTCTCGACGGTCACCGGCAAGGACGGCACGACCATCACCGGCTACACGGCCTCGAACGACGTCACCGTCGCCACGCCGATCGGCAAGGCCGGTGCGCTCGTCGACGCCGCCGTCGGCGCAGGCGCGAACGGCGTCTCCGGGCCGAGCCTCAGCGTCTCCGCGCAGGACGCGCGCTACCGGGACGCGCTGGGCAAGGCCGTCGCCGACGCACAGGCGAAGGCGCAGGCGCTCGCCGGCGCCGCGGGCCTCCACCTCGGCGCCGTCCAGAGCATCGTCGAGGGCGGCGGAGCGACGCCCGTGCCGTTCGGCGTGAAAGCCGCGCCCTCGAGCGGCTCCGTCCCGATCGAGCCGGGGACGCAGAAGATCGACGCGACGGTGACGGTCGTCTACGCGGTCTCGTAGCGCCTAGACTGGCCGGGATGGAGAGCTCGCTGCCGGTCGCCGAGCGGCCCCGCCGCCCGGAATGGATGAAGGTGCGGGCACCGTCGAAAGACGGCGCCTACTTCGACGTGCAGAAGCTCGTGCACGGCCTCTCGCTGCACACGATCTGCGAGGAGGCGCACTGCCCGAACATCTCGGAGTGCTGGGGCCGCGGCACCGCGACCTTCCAGATCCTCGGCGAGACGTGCACGCGTGCCTGCCGCTACTGCTACGTCAACTCCGGGAAGCCCGAGGCACCGCCCGACCCGCTCGAGCCGCTGCGCCTCGCGCAGGCGGCAGCCCAGATGCAGCTCAAGCACGTCGTCGTCACCTCGGTCGACCGCGACGACGT
>DATFMW010000368.1:0-2253 GCA_035266765.1 Gaiellaceae bacterium
ACGTCGCGGGCGCGGCCGACCCGCGGGCTCGGAACACCGCGGGCGTCCTCGGGGTCCCGGCCGAGCGCGGCGCGCAGGAGCCGGGCGAGCTCGTAGCGCGACACCGCCTGCGGCCCGGCGACGTGCAGCGCGCCCGCCGGGGGCTCCCCCGCTCCGAGCTCGAGCAGCGCTGCGGCGAGGTCGCCGACATGGGTCGGGCAGCGGATTTCGTCGACGTAGAACGTCGCGTCCGAGAGCGCGAGGCGCTCCTGCGGGCCCGGCTCCGGCTTCCCGTAGAGGAGCGAGGTGCGAACGACCACCGCCGCCGGGTGGAGCTCGCCGACGAGCTCCTCCGCGTGGAGCTTCGCCTGGCCGTACGGGGAGACCGGCCGCGGCTCGTCGTCCTCGGTGTACGGCGATCCCTTCTCGCCGTCGAACACGAGGTCGGTAGAGACGTGGACGAGCCGAGCGCCGACCCGGTGGGCGGCGAGCGCGACGTTGCGCGTGGCCCGGACGACGTCGCCTGCGAGCGCCTCCTCGGCCTGCCGGTAGGCGGTGTGGACGACGAGCTCGGGACCGTGTTTCATGAACGAGCGCTGGACGTCGTCGTCGTCCCGCAGGTCGAGCCGCACCGCGCGCCCGTGCGGCGGCTCGGCGTGCAGCCGGAGCGCGATCACGTCGTGTCCGGCGGCGACCGCCAGGCGGCAGACCTCGGAGCCGAGATAGCCGGCGCCGCCGGTGACCAGCATCTTCATCCGAGCACGATCGTGACGGGCCCGTCGTTTGCGAGCTCGACCTGCATCCGCGTCCCGAAGATCCCCCGCGCGACCGGGACGCCGAGCGACGCGAGCTCGGCGCAGACGCGCTCGTACAGCGGCTCCGCCTCCTCGGGCGGTGCGGCCTCCGAGAAGCTCGGCCGGTTCCCCTTCGCCGTGTCCGCGATGAGCGTGAACTGGGAGACGACGAGCGCCGCGCCGCCGGTGTCGAGCAGGCTGCGGTCGAAGCGGCCGTTGTCGTCCTCGAAGACGCGCAGCCGCGCGATCTTCCCCGCGAGCCGGACGGCCTCGGCCTCGCCGTCGCCGCGCGCGACGCCGACGAGCACGCAGAGGCCCGCTCCGATCTCCCCCACCGTCTCGGCGCCGACGCGAACCCGCGCCTCGCGCACCCGCTGGCACACCGCCCTCACGAACGAGGACGCTACTCGAGGTCGAGAATCCGGGCGCGGTACTGATCCGAGTCCGGGCGGAGCGAGCTGGCGAGCTTGTAGTGGCCGTTCGCCTCCGCCTCGCGGCCCTGCTTCTCGAGGCAGCGGCCGAGCGCGTAGTGGGCGTAGTCGTCGGTCGGCGCCAGCTCGAGCACCTTGCGGAACTCGGCCTCGGCCTCGGTCCACCGGCGGATGCGGAAGTACGCGATTCCGAGTGCCTCGCGGATGGATGCCTTGTCGGGCTCGCGGCGCTTCGCCTTCTCGAGCGCAACGGTCGCCTGAGCCGCGTGGCCCTTCCGGAGATGCGCACGACCGCTCTGGAAGAGGCTGTAGGTGGACTCGCTCATGACCCCGTCCTCAGTCAAGCGGATGCGTCAAGGGTGGCCGGGCCGGCTCCGCGCCCCGGGGTGCGCAGCGAGCGGAGCGAGACCAGCCCGCGCACGCGCTCGAGGCGGCTCAGGTGTCCGCGCACGGCCCGCAGGAGCGCTCGCAGCTCCCGGCGCGCCTCGCGGGCGGCGTCCGCTGCGCTCCCGGGCGGGCCGAACCTGGCCGCGGTCGCCGCGGCGACGAACGCACTCGGGTCGACCGCGAGCTCCCGGCCGAGCAGCTCGCCGAGCTCCGGCAGCGTGGCGCTTCCGGCCGCGTCGATCCGCTGGTCGAGCAGGAAGTCCGCGAGCTCGCGCCGGCACGCCGAGGCGATGCGCCGTGGATCGCGGGTGAGGAAGCGGCTGCGTCGCACGGCGAGCTTCACCGCGGCGACTGCACCGATGCCTGTACCGACGAGCAGCGCGAGCCAGAGAAGTCCACGCCGACCTGCAGAACTCGCGGCCGCGGGCGTGCCCGCCGAGCCGGCCCCGGAGGCGCGTGTTCCCAGCGGCGACTCGCGGTGCCGGTTGGCCTCCTGGCCCGGCGGCGCCGCGGCGCCGGGCACGGCGGTCGTGAGGTCGAAGCCCGGCGAGCTCGCCGAGTAGCCGGCCGACAGGATCCCCTGCTCGGGGCGGCCTGCCAACGGCGTCGGATCGAACGGGAGCCAGCCGTAGCCGTGGAACCACGCCTCCACCCACGCGTGC
>DATFMW010000369.1:0-2159 GCA_035266765.1 Gaiellaceae bacterium
GCGCGAATCGGCGAGCTCGCCTGCCGCCTGCTCGACCGCGGCCTGCGCGACCGGCCCGGCGCGCTGCGCCTCGTCGGGGTGGGTGTCTCCGGTCTCGCCGCCTATCGCCAGCTTGCGCTCGGCAGCCTCTGATCCGGACCAGAACTTCGCCGAGCCGGGGGCGCTTTCGTCCGCTCTGCCGGGAGGCTTTCGGCGTCGCCCGTGAGGGCGCTGCCTACGGTGCCCCGGCGGAGGCTCGTCCTACTTGCGGCCCCGTGCTCGGCGCACCTCGGATGCTGCTACCTCGGTGGCAGCGCGTCCATACGGGAATTTGCGGATCCTGGTCAGGTGCTGAGCCGTCGGACGCACGCGAGCAGGCCGCTCCCGGATGCTCGGGGGCAGAGCCCGCGGCGGACGTAGATCGACGCCGACTCGCCCTCGGCCGCGACGGCGATCGAGGCGGTGACGCGTGTGAGCGAGCGGATGTTCACGTTCTGGGCCGGCGAGCCGCACCCGCTCTCGACCCCCGTGCCGATCGCAACGGCCTGGACGACGTGGGGGACGGGCCGGGCGGCGTAGCGGCGCCCCTGGAAGACGAGGTCGGGAGCGCAGGGCTTCGCCGCCGACCTGCCCGAGAGGATCACGACCGGCGCGACGAGCATCCCAGCGATCAGGAGCGCCGCCACGGCCCCGACCGCGAGCGCGACGGGGCGCCGGACGTGCAGGCCGCGTGCGGAGCGGGGAGGACCGGAGCCGTTCGTGCTCACGCGACCATCATGGCGACCCAGCAGGGGCGGCAGGACTCGAACCTGTAACCCCCGGTTTTGGAGACCGGTGCTCTGCCAATTGAGCTACGCCCCTGAGCCGTCGCGGATTGTATCGGCGGCTCTCGGTCACCCCTGAGCCGAGTAACCTCGGCGCGTGCAGCGGCACGCGCTCGCAGTCCTGTTCGCGCTCCTCGCAGCCGCGCTCGCGGCCGTCGCGGCCGCTGCGCTCGTCCACCCGGGCACCGGGGCGGGCCGCTGGGTCGTCGGGCTCGCCTCGCTCGCACTTGCCGGCTGGTTGGGCTCGCTCGCGCTCGCTCTGTTCCGCCGCAAGCGCCGACCACGTTGAGGAATCGGGCTGCCGACCTCGTATTCTTGCGAGAGTGGGGAGGTCTGACGAGACCCAGACGATGTGGCTCGAGTACCGGCGGACCGGCGATCGGGGCCTCCGCGACCGCCTGATCCTCATGTACGCGCCGCTCGTGAAGTACGTCGCCGGCCGGCTCGGCTCCGGCCTTCCGGCCCACGTCGACGAGGGCGACCTCGCGTCCTACGGGCTGCTCGGGCTGATGAACGCGATCGAGCGCTACGACCCCGACCGCGACGTGAAGTTCGAGACGTACGCGATCGCGCGGATCCGAGGAGCGATCATCGACGAGCTGCGCGCAATGGACTGGGTGCCGCGCTCCGTCCGCTCGCGTGCCCGCGCGATCGAGCGGGCGATCGGCGAGCTCGAGGCGAGGACCGGCCGCGCTCCCACCGACGCGGAGATCTCCGGCAAGCTCGGCATCACCGAGGAAGAGCTCGAGGAGAGCCTCACCGACATCGGCCGCTCCTCGATCTCGGCGCTCGACGAGCTGTGGACGGTATCCGGCTCCGGCGGCGACCAGGTCGCCCTCATCGACACGATCGAGGACGAGAAAGCGCCCGACCCGCAGGCGACGCTCTCCCAGGCCGAGCTCAAGGACGGGATCGCCGACGCGATCGCGCGGCTCCCCGAGCGCGAGAAGCTCGTCGTCACGCTCTACTACTACGAGGAGCTGACTCTGCGCGAGATCGGCGAGGTGCTCGGCGTCACCGAGTCGCGGGTCTCCCAGCTGCACACGAAGGCGATTCTTCGCCTCAAGGCGCGCCTCGCCGGCGTCGCCGCGCGCACCGCGCTCGAGAGCTGACGCGGCCGCCGGTTTGACCTTTCGGGGAATTCCCGCAGCTGCGAGGGGGCCGGCAGGGTTACGATTGCCGCCGGAAACGACGCCAGGGAGGACACCCGCTGATGCCTGCCACTGAGCCCGGGAAGATCCGCAACATCGCCGTTGTCGGCCACCGCGGAGCCGGCAAGACCTCGCTCGTCGAGGCCATGCTGTTCCAGGCGGGGAAGACGAACCGGCTCGGGCAGATCGAGCAGGGCTCCACCGT
>DATFMW010000370.1:0-4340 GCA_035266765.1 Gaiellaceae bacterium
CGCCGTGCTGGCGGAGCTCCGCGAGCACCGCTCCGCCTGACGCCGCCGCACTCTCCGCTCACACGGGGACGGCTGTGCTCGTCCAGAGCAGCACGTTCACGATGAGCAGGCCCAGCGCGATCGCGGTGGCGGCGAACACGAGCCCGCGGCGAACGCGCCGGCGGTTCCGCTGCCGCCGCGTCTCCGCGCTCTCCCGGAGCGCGGTGAGGAGATCGAGTACGGCTTCCGGTGCGATGACCGACGCCACGCTTTGAACTTAGCACCGCGAGCCCGGCTCGACGAGGCCTCAGGCGCGAATGCGGTCGGGCGCGCCGTAGGGCTTCAGCACGTCCGGCACCTCGCCCTGGAAGTTCTCGAGGATCGCGAGCAGCGTCCGGTCGGTCGTCGCGGTGCCGTTCAGCGTATGCACCGGCTCGAGGTTCTTGCCGGCCCGGTAGCGGATGCCGAGCCGCCGCGCCTGGAAGTCGGTCGTGTTCGACGTCGAGGTCAGCTCGCGGTAGCGCTCCTGCGACGGGAACCAGCCCTCGCAGTCGTACTTCTTCACCGCGGGCGCGCCGAGGTCGCCGGCGGCGACGTTCACCACCCGGTAGGGGACGCCGAGCGCCTGGAGGATCTCCTCCTCGATCGCGAGCAGCTGCTCATGCGTATCCGCCGACGCCGACGGCTCGCAGAAGACGAAGAGCTCCACCTTGTTGAACTGGTGCAGCCGGAACATGCCGCGCGTGTCCTTGCCCGCGGCGCCCGCCTCGCGGCGGAAGTTCGTCGAGAACGCCGTGTAGCGGAGCGGCAGCGCGTCGGCGTCGAGCACCTCGCCCATGTGCAGCCCGGCAAGCGCAACCTCGGAGGTGCCCGTGAGATACAGCTCGTCGCTCTCGACCGCGTAGATGTTCGAGCGGTCGGTCGGGAAGAAGCCCGTCCCGTACATCGCCTCCTCGCGGACGAGCACCGGCGGCAGCATCGGCACGTGGCCGTGCTTCACGGCCGTGTCGACCGCGAACCGGTAGAGCGCGAGCGCCAGCAGCGCCGTGTCGCCGAGCAGGTAGCCGAAGCGCGAGCCGGAGAGGCGCGCGGCCCGCTCCATGTCGAAGCGGCCGACCTCGGTGTGCTCGCGCGGCTCCGCGAGCTGCGGCGGCTCGCCCCAGCGGCGGATCTCGACCGCGTCCTCGTCGGTGTCGCCGTCCGGCGCCGAGTCGTCCGGCGGGTTCGGGAGCACCGTCAACGCCGCCTCGCGGGCCGCCTCCGCCGCCGCGAGCTCCTGCTCGGCCGCCTGGAGCCGCTCCTTGACGCCACGGAGCTGCTCGAGCTGCTCCGGGGACGGCTTGCCCTTCAGCTTCGTCTGCGAGCGCAGCTCGTCCACGCCGGGTACGAGCTCGCGCCAGCGCTCGTCGGCGGCGAGCCAGGCGTCGAACGCCTCGGCCGCGCCCTTGCGCGCGAGGCGGCGCCGGTACTCGTCCGGGGCGTTGCGGGCAGCGCGGGCGTCGATCACGACACTGAGTCTACGAACGCTTCGAGCAGCGCGGCGACGCCTTCGTCGTCGGCGGACGGGACGACGAGGTCGGCGCGGGCGAGGATCTCGGGGTGCGCGTTCGCGACGGCGACCGCGAAGCCGGCCCAGTCGAGCAGCTCACGGTCGTTCTCGCCGTCGCCGCAGGCGACCGTCTCCGCAGGGCCGAAGCCGAGCCGGTCGGCGACGAACTGCAGCCCGGAGCCCTTGCTCACGTCCGGATGCGCGAACTCGAGGAAGTGCGGCAGCGACTTCGAGACGAAGAGGCGGCCGGCAAAGCGCGGCTTCAGCACGGTCTCGAGCTCGTCCATCGCGGCCGGGGCGCCGACCGCGACGAGCTTCGTCGGGTCGCGGTCGAGCCAGGCCCGCAGGTCGCCGACCGCGTGGATCTCGATCCGCTGGAAGTCGGCGTAGGCGCGCGCCTCCGGCGTCACCTCCGCGACGTAGAGGAGGTCGTCGACGTAGCAGTTGACGTGGTAGCCGGCCTCCACGACCGCGTCGATCGCCTCGAGCGCCGTGTCCAGCGGCACCGGCACGTGGCGGAGGAACTCGCCCGTCGCCGGGTCGGCGACGACGGCGCCCTGGTAACAGACGACCGGATCGTCGAGGCCCGCCTGCTCGAGATACGGCAGGACGGATCGGAACATCCGCCCGGTGACGACGATCACGTGGACACCGGCGGCGCGGGCGGCGGCGATCGCGGCGGCGGTGCGCGGGCGCAGGAGCACGTCCCGCGCGATCAGCGTGCGGTCGAGGTCGCACGCGAACGCGGCCACCTCGCGCGGGAATCCAGCCGGAAGCTCTACGGGACGGTGCCGCCGGTCGACTTGACCACGTACGCGGCCACGTCGGCGATCTGCTGGTTGGAAAGCTGGCCCTTGAAGGCCGGCATCGACGTCCCGCCGAGCGTGACCTGGGCGGTCACCGCCCGGTAGTCCGGCTTCAGCTGGTCGAGGTTCGGGCCGACTGTCCCCGTCGCCTTCGCGGCGGCGAGCGTGTGGCAGCCCGCGCAGGCGGCGCTGCCGAAGACCTTCGCCCCGGCGGTCGGATCGCCCTTGAGCTTGAACGCCGGCGTGATCGGCTTCTGGGCGGCGACCGGCGCCTTGCCGATCACCGTCTCGGGCGTCGGCGTGACGACGCCCTGCGAGCCGCAGCCCGCGAGAGCGGCTGCGATGAGGAGACCCGACCCGATCGTGTAAGCGCGACGCACCGGGCGAGACTCTAATCAACCGCTAAGACTGCGCGCCGGGGCAACCGTGAAGTCGCCCGTCGGACTACGATGACACCATGAAGCGCAGATCGTTCGGACGCGACCGCGGACTCTCCCTCCGCATGCTCTTTACGAGCGGCCTGCTGGGCCTGCTCTACGTCGCCTTCGCCGTCGTCCTCTTCAGCGTTCTCAACGTCGGCCTCGCGCCGATGCTCGTGATCGTGATCGGACTCGGCGCCGTTCAGTACTGGACGTCGGACAAGCTCGCGCTCGCCGCATCCGGCGCGAAGGTCGTCTCCCGCGAGGAGGCGCCCGAGCTGCACGCGATGGTCGAGCGGCTCTGCGCGATGGCCGACCTGCCGAAGCCGCGGCTCGCCGTGGTCGACAGCGACGTGCCGAACGCGTTTGCAACCGGCCGCAACCCGAAGCACGCCGCCGTCGCCGTCACGAACGGCCTCTGGCGCCGCCTCGAGCCGCAGGAGCTCGAAGGCGTGCTCGCGCACGAGCTCTCCCACATCGCGAACCGCGACGTGCTGATCATGACCGTGGCGAGCTTCTTCGCCATGCTCGCCGCGATGCTGACCCGCTTCGGCCTCTACGCCGGCATGTTCGGCGGCGGCTACGGCGGCGGCAACCGGAACAGCAACAACAACAACCAGGTGCCCGTCTGGCTGATCGTGATGGTCGTCTCGATCGTCGTCTACGCGATCAGCTTCATCCTGATCCGGACGATCTCCCGCTACCGTGAGTACGCCGCCGACCGCGGCTCCGCGGTGATCACCGGCGCGCCGGAGAACCTGATGAGCGCCCTCCAGAAGATCGCGAGCGGCATCACGCAGATCCCGCAGCGCGACCTGCGCGAGGTCGCCGGCATGAACGCGTTCTTCATCGTGCCGACGAACTGGCGCACCCAGATGAGCGAGCTCTTCATGGATCACCCGCCGATGGAGAAGCGCCTCGCCGCCCTCGCGGAGATCGCCCGCGAGATGGGGCGCCCCGTCGGGTAGCTCGGAACCGCGGAGCGGTTCCTCACTGGGACAAAAGGGACTCCGCGAGCCGGAGAGCGCGGTCTCCGGCTCGCTCCGTGCGTTGCTTGTTCGGGCTGCTCTCGACGGGATGCCTGCCTTGTCGCGGGCGGACGCGCCTGCGGCGGGTCCACCCGCTTCGCTCGCGTGGCCGTAACGGGCCTGCGGCTCCGTTACGTCCACGCCTGGGCCGGGTCGGGGTGTGTGACCGCGAGGGGCCGTGGCCTTGGCCGCTGCGGGCTCCGCGACCGTTGAGACCGGGGCGTAAGCCGGAGTCTCGTCACGAGTTTCGGAGCAGCGTCCTTCGGCCTGCCGAAAGGACGCCAAGATGCGCCGGGAGCTCGCCGACTTCCTCGACTACTGCCGGATCGAGCGGCGGCTCGCGCCGCTCACCTGCTCGGCCTACGAGCGCGACGTCGGGACGTGCATCGCGTTCCTCGAGCGGGAGGGACTCGTCACGGTTGGCGAGGTGCGGCCGCTGCACCTGCGCCGCTTCCTCGCCGAGGAGTCGGTGCGCAGGCCGGCGCCCTCGAGCCAGGCTCGGACGGTGGCGGCGCTCAAGTGCTTCTTCCGCTTCCTCGAGGAGAACGAGCAGATCGAC
>DATFMW010000371.1:0-5821 GCA_035266765.1 Gaiellaceae bacterium
CGAGGGGGCGGCGAGCGAGGAGGAGCTGCGCGGGCGGCTCGGGCTGCACGAGCGGAGCGCGCGCGACTTCCTCGACGCGCTCGTCGCGCTCGGCATGCTCGAGCGCGCGGACGGACGCTACGCGAACACGGCCGAGACCGATCTCTTCCTCGACCGGGAGAAGCCCTCCTACGTCGGCGGCGTGCTCGAGATGGCGAACCACCGGCTGTACCCGTTCTGGGGCTGGCTGACCGAGGCGCTCCAGACGGGCGAGCCGCAGAACGAGGCGCGCACCGGAGACGACTTCTTCGCCGCCATCTACGCCGACCCGGATCGGCTGCGAGAGTTCCTGCACGCGATGTCCGGCATCAGCGCCGGCGCTTCGCACGCGATCGCGGCCCGGTTCCCCTGGGCCGGCTACGGCACCGTGCTCGATCTCGGTTGCGCCGAGGGCGGCCTGCTCGCCACGCTCGCGGAGGCCCATCCGCACCTGCGCGGCATCGGCTTCGACCTGCCGCCCGTGGGGGCGGCGTTCGAGGAGTATGTTTCCGAGCGCGGGCTCGGCGACCGGATCGGGTTCTGTGCCGGGGACTTCTTCCGAGACGAGCTTCCGGCCGCGGACGTCGTCACGCTCGGCCACGTCCTCCACGACTGGAGCCTCGACGAGAAGCGCGGCCTGCTCCGGAGCGTCTACGCGGCGCTGCCCGAGGGAGGGGCCGTGATCGTCTACGAGTCGGTGATCGACGACGACCGCCAGGCGAACGCGTTCGGGCTGTTGATGAGCCTGAACATGCTGATCGAGACGCCCGCCGGCTTCGACTACACGGGCGCCGACTGCCGCGGCTGGCTCGAGGAGGCCGGCTTCCGCGAGACGCGGGTCGAGCACCTCGTCGGCCCCGATTCGATGGTGATCGGGATCAAGTAGACGGAGGCCATGAGGCCGCCCGGTACCGTGGGCGGCCTCATGGCTCTCCGCGCAGACCTCCGCAACGTCGCGATCGTCGCTCACGTCGACCACGGCAAGACGACGCTCGTCGACGCGCTGCTCTGGCAGTCGGGGGCGTTCCGCGCCAACCAGGACGTCGCCGAGCGGGTGCTCGACTCGATGGACCTCGAGCGCGAGAAGGGCATCACGATCCTCGCCAAGAACACCGCCGTCCGGCTGTCTGGCGGGACGAAGCTCAACATCGTCGACACGCCCGGCCACGCCGACTTCGGCGGTGAGGTCGAGCGCGGCCTCACGATGGTCGACGGCGTGCTCCTGCTCGTCGACGCGAGCGAGGGGCCGTTGCCGCAGACGCGGTTCGTCCTGCGCAAGGCGCTCGAGGCGCGGCTCCCCGTCGTGCTCGTCGTCAACAAGGTCGACCGGCCCGACGCGCGGATCACGGAGGTCGTGGACGAGGTGTACAGCCTCTTCCTCGACCTCGACGCGGACGAGTCCCAGATCGAGTTCCCGATCGTCTACTGCAACGCGCGCGCCGGCCGGGCCGGGCTCGACCCGGACGAGCTCGCCGACGATCTCGGCCCGCTCGTCCAGACGATCCTCGACACGGTGCCGCCGCCCTCGTACGACGCCGAGCATCCGCTGCAGGCGCTCGTCACGAACCTCGACGCGGACGCCTACGTCGGCCGGCTCGCGCTCTGCCGCATCCGCCACGGCACGCTCCGCAAGGGCGCGCAGGTCGCGTGGTGCCGCGCCGACGGGACGATCGCGAACGCGCGCATCACCGAGCTGTACGTCGCCGAGGCGCTCGACCGGGTGCCCGCCGAGGAGGCGGGACCGGGGGAGATCGTCGCGATCGCCGGCCTGCCGGAGGTGACGATCGGCGAGACGATCGCCGACCCCGACGACCCGCGCCCGCTCCCGGTCACGACCGTCGACGAGCCGTCGCTCGCGATCACGATCGGCATCAACACCTCGCCGCTCGCCGGCACGGAGGGCGACCGCCTCACCGCGTCGATGGTCAAGGGGAGGCTCGACCAGGAGCTCGTCGGCAACGTCTCGCTGCGCGTCAACCCGACCAGCCGCCCGGACGCGTGGGAGGTGCAGGGCCGCGGCGAGCTCCAGCTCGCCGTCCTCGTCGAGCTGATGCGGCGCGAGGGCTTCGAGCTCACCGTCGGCAAGCCCGAGGTGCTGACCCGCGAGCTCGACGGCAAGCGGCACGAGCCGGTCGAGCGCGTCGCGATCGACGTGCCCGAGGAGTACATCGGCGTCGTCACGCAGTTGCTCGCGCTGCGCAAGGGCCGCCTCCAGCAGATGGTCAACCACGGCACCGGCTGGGCGCGCATGGAATACGTCGTGCCCGCCCGCGGCCTGATCGGCTTCCGCACCGAGTTCCTCACCGAGACGCGCGGCACCGGGATCCTCCACCACGTCTTCGAGGGCTGGGAGCCGTGGCACGGCGAGCTGCGGATGCGGCCGACCGGCAGTCTCGTCGCCGACCGGCGCGGGCCCGCGACCGCGTTCGCGATCGTCAACCTCCAGGAGCGCGGCTCGCTCTTCATCGCGCCCGGGGTCGAGCTCTACGAGGGGATGATCGTCGGTGAGAACGCGCGCGCCGACGACCTCGACGTGAACGCGTGCAAGGAGAAGAAGCTGACGAACATGCGCGCGGCGAGCTCGGACGAGACCGTTCGGCTGATCCCGCCGCGGCCGCTGTCGCTCGAGCAGGCGCTCGAGCTGATCCGCGACGACGAGTGCGTCGAGGTGACCCCGAAGAGCATCCGGCTGCGCAAGGTCGAGCTGTCGGCGCAGAAGCGGCAGTCCGCCTCGTCGCGGCGCAAGCGCGAAGCCGCCTCCGTCAGCTGAGCATCCCCGTCGGCCCTGCAGGGGAGGCGGCCGACGCGCTACGGTGGACCTACGGAGATCGAGCCGGGCTCAACCGAGCCGGACGTTTTCCCGATATACGGAGAAGAGCGAGAAACGGGAGAGATGCAAATGCCTGTGGTGGATGAGGTCGTCGAGTCGGAGGTGGAGCGGGTGGAGCGCTGGCGCGCCCAGGCGCTCGAGCGCGCCGGCTATTCGACCG
This sequence comes from Gaiellaceae bacterium, assembly GCA_035266765.1. GTDB lineage: Bacteria > Actinomycetota > Thermoleophilia > Gaiellales > Gaiellaceae > Palsa-739. Next base: position 3,009 of record DATFMW010000371.1, read on the forward strand.
AGGCCGCCCGCGAGCTCTCCGCGCGGCTCGACGTCGACCTGCACCAGGCGATCGGCATGCTCGAGAACGGCTGCCCGCCCGAGCTCGCGCTCCAGATCCTCCGCTAGTACACGCGTCCGCGCCTCCTGGTCGGCAGAATGGGCGGCGTGACGGCCCTCCTCGCGTCCATCCCCTCGCCGTCGACGGGCACGTTCACGCTCGGCCCGCTGACCGTGCACATGTACGGCGTGATGCTGCTGCTCGGCATCGCGGGCGCGATCGGAGTGACGGGCTTCCGCTGGGTGCGCTGGGGCGGCGACTGGGATCTGATCTACCGGATCGCGATCTGGGGCGTGATCTCCGGCATCGTCGGCGCCCGGATCTACCACGACATCACGAGCTGGAACCAGGACTCCGCGATCCACGATCACTGGTGGGGCGTCTTCGCGGTCTGGCAGGGCGGCCTCGGGATCTGGGGCGCGATCCCGTTCGGCGTCGGCGCCGGCGCCTGGGTCGTGCGCCGCTCCGGGAACAGCATTCGCCTGATGATGGACGCGGTTGCGCCCGGCCTCCTGCTCGCACAGGGGATCGGCCGCTGGGGCAACTACTGGAACCAGGAGCTCTACGGCAAGCCGACCTCGCTCCCGTGGGCGCTGAAGATCGACGCGGCCCACCAGGGCGGGATCCTGCCGAAGTACCAGCGGGCCCCCTACGGCTACTACACGCCGACGTTCCTCTACGAGTTCACGTGGGACGTGCTCGGCGTCGGCGTCCTGCTCTGGCTCGATCGGCGCTTCCGCATCCGCCGGCCCGCCCTCTTCGCGCTCTACGTCGCCTGGTACACGACGTTCCGCACCTACGAGGAGGTGCTGCGGATCGACCCGTCCAACTACCTCGCCGGCATGCGGATCAACTTCTGGGTCTCGCTCGGCGTGTGGCTCTGCTCGGTCGGCTTCTTCGTGTGGTGGCAGTTCCTCCGGACGCCGCCGTCGGAGCGCCCGCCGGAGCAGCGCGCGATCCCAACCGGTCCGCGCATGGCCGTCCCGAAGGGCCGCGTCCGGTAGCACCGTTACCGTCCCGCCCATGATCGTGCGGGAGCTCGACCTCGACCTCGACGCGTTCGAGGGGCCATTCGACCTGCTGTTGACGCTCGTCCTGAAGGACGAGCTCGACCTGCGGGAGCTCGACATCGCCGCGATCGTGATCGCGTTCCTCGAGCGGCTCGCCGAGCGCGACGAGCTCGACCTCGAGGCGTGCGGCGAGTTCCTGGTCCTCATCGCCGCCCTGCTCGAGCTGAAGGCGCGTGGGCTCTTCCCCGAGGAGGCGGCCGAGCTTGCCGAGCTCGAGCCGGAGGCCGCTGCCGAGGAGCTCGCGCGGCGCCTCGCCGAGTACCGGCGCATGAAGGAGGCCGCCGGCTGGCTGCGCGAGCGGCTTGCCGCCGAGGGCGACCGCTTCTTCCGGCTCGGCCCGGCCCCGCTCGCGCCGAAGGTGGAGCTGCGGCTCGCGCCGCAGGAGCCGGAGCGGCTCGCGACGGCGCTGCGCGCGCTCGCGGTCGAGCCGCCGCAGGTCTCGCTCGCGCACATGGCGCTCCGCTTCCCGCCGGTGACGCAGTTCCTCGAGCGCTTCCGCGCCCTGCTGCGGCGCCGCACCCGTTTCGACTTCGACGCCGAGGTGCGCGGGCTCTCCCGCGTCGAGCAGGCGGTCGCGTTCCTCGCGCTGCTCGACCTTCGCCGCACCGGCGAGATCGCGATCGACCAGGCCGCCCCGTTCGCGCCGATCCGTGTGGCGCGGCGCGGGGCTGGGAGCGTCGCCGGCAGAGCCGGCGATGCCCGGCCGGGAGATCGAGGCGCCTCCGGTGCCTCGGGGGAGGAGAATGCAAACCGAGACGAAAGGACCGTGGCGTGGACCGTCCGCTCCGCCTGATTTCCACGAACCCGCTCGACCAGCTCGCCCGGACGGTCGAAGCCCTGCTCGTCGTCGCCTCGGCGCCGCTGCCGGTGACCGAGCTGGCGGACGCCGCGAACGACGACCCGGAGCGCGTCGAGGCGGCCCTCGGCCTGCTCGGCGAGCGCTACCGCGAGGGGCGCAGCGGCATCGTGCTCGAGCACGTCGCCGGCGGGTGGGCGCTCCGCGCCGCGCGCGAGGCCTCCGAGGCGTGCGCGCGCCTCTTCGAGCGGCCCGCCCAGCGGAACCTCTCCCAGGCGGCGCTCGAGACGCTTGCGATCGTCGCGTACCTCGGCCCCTGCTCGCGCCCCGACATCGCCCGGATCCGCGGCGTCGCCGCCGACTCCGCCGTCGCGAACCTCGTCGACCGCGGCCTCGTCGTGGAGGCCGGCCGCGACGATGCCGCCGGCGGTGCGATCCGCTACCGGACGACGCCGCTCTTCGAGCGGGTGTTCGGGCTCGAGAGCCTCTCGCAGCTGCCGCGCCTCGACGACGTCGGCGCCGACGCGGACCAGATCCGCGACCGGCTGCACGCGGTCGCCGAGAAGCGCTCCGCCTAGCACTGATCGCCTGATCGGTAGACAATCCGGATTGGCGGCGCCGGCGCCGCTCCTAGGGTCGCGGCGTGACGACCCTAACGACGCGTCCGCCGCCCGGGCGGGACGCGGGACGCGATGTGCACGTCTGCCCGCTCTGTCGCACCGAGAACCGTTCCGGCGACGTGTACTGCATCGGGTGCGGCGCCACGCTCGAGCCCGAGCCGGGCGCGCCCGACGAGCAGCCCGCCGCCGACGAGCAGCCCGCTCCCACCAGGCCGCGCCGGCGGCCGGGGATCATGGCGCTTGCGGTCGCGGCCTTCGCCACGACCGGCGCCGCCGTCGCGCTCGGCG
>DATFMW010000372.1:0-3971 GCA_035266765.1 Gaiellaceae bacterium
CGATCAGATCGCCGACGACGAGCACGAGCCCGTACATGCCGACGATGTGGACGCTGATCATCCTGAAGACGTCGCCCTGGTGATGTCCCCTCCCGACCGCCACGTAGCCGGCGAGGTTCATCACACCGGCCATCACCGCGAAGCTCGCAACCGCGGCCACGAGCGCCGCGATCGCGCCCGGGCGGCGGAGGATCTCCCGGAGCGGCTCTGCCGGAATCGCGTCGTCGCGGCCGTCGCCGTGTGCGCGCGCGATCTCCTTCGGGTCGGGGCGCACGCGGGAGGCGATCAGGAAGCCGGCCGCCATGAACGGGACGCCGAGCAGCCACGGCCACGCGAGGGCGTGCGCGGTCGCGTCGCGGCTCCCGAACAGCGGGCCGAAGAGCACCGGCCCCCAGATCGCACCGGAGACCGCGCCGAAGAGGACGAACGACATGCCGCGGGCGCGGCGCTCGGGCGGGAACATCTCCGCGGCCGCCGCCCGCGAGAGCTGGACGATCGCTCCCGCTCCGCCGACGAAGGCGAGGCCGAGGGCGACGAGCGGCGCCGAGAGCGTGTGACAGCCCGCCGCGACGACGGCGCAGCCGATACCTCCGCCGACGAAGCCGCCGCGGATTACCGGCATCCGCCCGACCCTGTCCATCAGCCGGCCGGCGGGCCCGACCGCGGCCGCGCCCGAGCCGAGGAAGATCGCCGGACCGAGCCCGAGGATCCCGGTGACCCCGGTGACGGCGACGAGCGTCAGCGAGCTGAGCGCCGCCGCGAGCTGGAACATGCCGGAGTTACAGACGAGACCGCCGGCGAGCAGAAACGCGTTGCGGCGGACGACGCTGGTCACGAGACGAGTGTACGCAGCAGCCCGTCGACGAACGCCCATGCGCCGCCGTACGAGGGATGCCGCACGTACGGAGCGTCGAGAACCGACGCCGCGACGCGGCCGACGGCGACGGCACGGCGCCCGCGGACGACCTCGGCGAGGAACGCCGTGCCGCCCGTGATCTCGACGCGCGTCGGCCGCCGGTTCGAGGTGGTGGTGCCGGGATGCGTGGGCACGACGTTCCAGAGGAGCACGCCGTCCTCGAGGCCGAGCTCGGCAAGGACACGGTGGACGACCGTCGCAGTGGCCTCGGCCGGCCCGGTGCCCGTGAGCTGGCGCTCCGACGTGAACGGAATTCCGCTCACGCGGGCGCCGCGGTAGCCCGCGGCCTCGCCGACGAGCACGACGGCGGCGTCCGCGCGCGCAGCGAGGTATGCCCGCAGCCTCTCGCGACGCATCGGCGACGTCGCGTACTGATTGTACGTGGCGCCGATGGACGTCGTTGCGAGGCGGTCTACGAGATCCATGGCCGGGCGCGAGGCTCACGCTCGACCCTATGTGTTTCGCAGAGCCGAGACGAAGTCGTCACATTCCCGTGACGGGCGCCAGGCGAGAATTGCCGCATGGTGCGGGCATTCCTCCGGTGGCTTGGCCACGCGACGCCGGGTGGCGACGCCAGGCCACGCCAACCCCTGGCGGAGTACAACACGAGCGACGCGCGGGATTCGCTGTCGCAGCTGCTGCGCCGGGTTCGGCGCGGCGAGCAGATCGTGATCGCCCACGCCGGGTTCCCGGTGGCGAAGCTCGTGCCCTACACGGGTGAGGAGCCTCGACGGCCGGGGCTCGTCCGCACGCACATCGGCGTCGACGGAGTGGTCGTCCTCGGCGAGGCCGCCGTCGACGACCCGCCCGCTACTCCCACTCGATCGTGGCGGGCGGCTTCGAGGTCACGTCGAGAACAACGCGGTTGACCCCGGGGATCTCGTTCACGATCCGGCTCGAGATCGTCTCGATCAGGTCGTACGGGAGCCGCGCCCAGTCGGCGGTCATCGCGTCGTCGCTCGTGACGGCACGGATCACGACCGGGTAGCCGTACGTGCGCTCGTCCCCCTGCACCCCGACCGAGCGGATCGCGGGCAGCACCGCGAACGACTGCCACAGGTCGCGGTAGAGGCCGGCGCGCCGCACCTCCTCCTGGAGCACCGCATCGGCGTCGCGCAGGATCTCGAGCCGCTCCGCCGTGACCGCCCCGATGATGCGGATCGCGAGGCCGGGACCCGGGAACGGCTGGCGCCACACCATCCGCTCCGCCATGCCGAGCTCTTCGCCGACCCGGCGCACCTCGTCCTTGAAGAGCAGCCGCAGCGGCTCGACGAGCTTCATCTTCATGTCGTCGGGCAGGCCGCCGACGTTGTGGTGGGACTTGATCGTCGCCGCCACGCCCTCCGTGCCGCCCGACTCGATCACGTCGCTGTACAGCGTTCCCTGGACGAGCCAGCGCACGTCGCCGAGCTTGCGCGACTCGTCCTCGAAGACGCGGATGAACTCGCGCCCGATGATCTTCCGCTTCTGCTCCGGCTCCTCGACGCCGTCGAGCAGGTCGAGGAACCGCTTCTGCGCCTGGACGTGCACGAGCGGCACGTGGAAGTGCTCGCCGAACGTCTCGACGACCTGCTCGGCCTCCGATTTCCGCAACATCCCGTGGTCGACAAAGACACACGTGAGCTGGTCGCCGACCGCCTTGTGGACGAGCAGCGCGGCGACCGCCGAGTCGACGCCGCCGGAGAGCGCGCAGAGCACGCGCTCCGAGCCGACCTGTGCGCGGATCCGCTCGACCTGCTCCTCGATCACCGCGGCGGGCGTCCACGCGGGCGGGGCGTCGGCGACGTCGTAGAGGAAGTTCTTGAGGATCTCCATCCCGTTCGGCGTGTGGACGACCTCCGGGTGGAACTGGACGCCGTAGAGCCGCCGCTCGGGCGCCTCGAACGCGGCGATCGGGGTCGACAGCGAACCGGCGACGACGCGCGCGCCCTCGGGCGGTGCGACGACGGAGTCGCGATGCGACATCCACACCGTCTGCTCCTCGGGGACACCGCGGAAGAGCGCCGACTCCGTGGCCTGGAGCTGCGTCTTGCCGAACTCGGAGACGCCGGTGCGGTCGACGCGGCCGCCGAGGTCGAGCGCCATCAACTGCATGCCGTAGCAGATGCCGAGCGTCGGAATGCCGAGCTCGAAGAGGCGCGGGTCGACGTGTGGGGCGACGTCCGAGTACACCGACGCCGGGCCGCCGCTCAGGATCAGCGCGTACGGATTGCGGGCGCGCACGGCCTCCGGCGAGATCGTGTGGCCGACGAGCTCCGAGTAGACGCGACACTCGCGCACGCGCCGCGCGATCAGCTGCGAGTACTGCCCGCCGAGGTCGACCACGAGCACGGGCCTCTCCTCGGGCCCGGGGAACGGGACGACGTTCGACGGCTCAGCGGCGATAGTTCGGGGCCTCCTTGGTGATCGTCACGTCGTGCGGGTGCGACTCGCGCAGGCCCGCCGCGGTGATCCGGACGAAGCGCGCCTGCTTCATCTCCTCGACCGTCGCCGCGCCGCAGTAGCCCATCGACTGCCGTAGCCCGCCGACGAGCTGGTGTACGACGTGGTGGAGCGGGCCCTTGTAGCGCGTGCGGCCCTCGATCCCCTCCGGGATCAGCTTCTCGACGTCCTCGACGTCGCCCTGGAAGTACCGGTCCTTCGAGAACGAGCGCGCCTTCATGGCGCCGAGGGAGCCCATGCCGCGGTACTCCTTGAAACGCTCGCCCTGCAGGAGGATCACGTCGCCGGGCGACTCCTCGACGCCCGCGAGCAGCGAGCCGAGCATGACCGCGTCCGCGCCGGCGCCGATCGCCTTCGCGATATCGCCCGAGGAGGTCATGCCGCCGTCGGCGATCACCGGGACGCCCTCGGCGGCAGCGACGCTCGCGGTGTCGTGGATCGCGGTGATCTGCGGCACGCCGACGCCGGCGACGACCCGCGTCGTGCAGATGCTGCCGGGGCCGACGCCGACCTTGATCGCATCCGCGCCCGCGTCGATCAGCTCGCGCGCGGCGTCGGCGGTCGCGATGTTGCCGGCGACGACGTCGACCGGCGAGACGCCCTTCACCTTGCG
>DATFMW010000373.1:0-10848 GCA_035266765.1 Gaiellaceae bacterium
CAGCCGCGCGGACCGCGCTTGAGGACGCCGGTGGGTGCGGTGAGGTAGGCGCCGCCCAGCAGCTCCCACTCCGCCTCGGTCGCGAAGAGGACGTCCGGCGCGAGCTCGTCGAGCAGCTCCCGGAAGCGGACCGGTCCGTAACGGCGGATCTCCGTCCAGGCGGCCACGTCGACCGACACGCGCGCGCCGCCCCCGCGGGCGAGACGTGCCGCGAGCAGGCCGGCAGCGGCGATCGGCTCGCGCAGGAGCGCGTACCCGGAGAGGTGGAGCACGTCGCAGTCGAGCCACGCGGCGTCGACCTCCTCGGGAGCGAGGCTCGGGGCGACGCCGCGGTCCGAGGCCAGCGAGCGCTCGCCGTCCTCGACGACGGAGACGACGACTCCCGTCGCGCCGGCACCGACCGGGCCCACGAGCTCGACACCCCGAGCCGAGAGCTCGCGCGCAACGAGCTCCCCCGCCGCGTCGTCGCCCCGCTTCGCGATGCACCGGGCCCGGGCACCGAGCGACGCCGCCCACGCCGCGACGTTCGCCGCCTGGCCGCCCGCCCCGGCACGCGTCGCCGCGCGCACGTCGCCACCGCGGGCGAGCGGCTCCTCGAGCCGCACGATCACGTCGAGCATCACGTCTCCGAGCGTCGCAATCCTCGTCTGTCGCGGCTCCGTCACTCGTACAATCGTTCCATGGACGGCGACGACAGGCGCGGACGTGCGCGCTCCTTCGTGCTCGGCGGCCTCGTCGGCGCCTCCGCGGCCCTCGCGACCGCCCGCCGCAGCGGCGTCGCGACCCGCCGCCGCCGCCGCGAGATGACCCTTCAGACACCCGCCGGCCTCGCCGCCTTCGAGAGCGCGCCCTGCTTCCGCGAGCTGCTCGGCGAGACCCCGCCCGACGACGCCTGACGCCTCCTGCCCGCCCGTGTGCCGTTGACAGCAGCCACACGGAATGTGCAGAATCGCTTAACACCAGGGCCCTCGGGAGGAGAGCTGTGATGAACATCGCCTCGCGTGGTGCGTCGATGGCGGTTGATTGGGAGCAGCGGGTTGATTTTCCGCGGTTGCGTGCGCACAGGTTGGGGCGGGCGAAGGCGGCGCTGCAGGCTTCCGAGTTGGGCTGTTTGTTGTTGTTTGATCCGAACAATCTCCGCTATGTGACCTCGACGGCGATCGGGACGTGGGAGCGGGACAAGAACATCCGGTTTGCGTTGGTGTTTCGGGATCAGGATCCGATTTTGTGGGATTTCGGGTCGGCGGCGCGGCATCATCAGTTGTATTGCCCCTGGTTGCCGGAGAGCAGTTGGCGGGCGTGGGTGCCGCCGATGCGGGGCGCGATGCCCGATCAGACGGGTGTGCCGGACGCGCTGGCGGAGATGGTCTGGGGGGAGCTGCGGGAGCGGGGCCTGGACGGGGAGCCGGTGGGGATGGATGTTCCCGACATGACGACGCTGCTGGCGTTGCAGCGGCGCGGGTTGGAGGTTGCGGATTCGCAGCCGGTGATGTTGGCGGCCCGCAAGATCAAGTCGCCCGACGAGCTGGCGCTTCTGGATCAGGCGGCGGGGATCGTGGATGCGGCCTACGAGACGATCTACCGGATGCTCCGGCCGGGGGTGCGGGAGTCGGAGGTCGTCGCGGCCGCGATGCAGGTCCTGTTCGAGCTGGGCTCGGAGCATGTGGAGGCGATCAACGCGATCAGCGGGGACAGGTGCAACCCGCATCCGCACACGTTCTCGGATCGGCTGCTGCGTCCGGGGGATCAGGCGTTCTTCGACATCATCCATTCGTTTATGGGCTACCGCACCTGCTACTACCGCACCTTCAGCGTCGGCTATGCGACCCCGGCCCAGCTCGACGCCTACAAGCAGTGCCGTGAGTGGCTCGACAACGCGATCGACCGGGTCCGGCCCGGTGTGACGACCGACAAGATCGCCGAGGTGTGGCCGACCGCCCAGCAGATCGGGATGCAAGACGAACACGCCGCCTTCGGGCTCCAGTTCGGGCACGGCCTCGGCGTCGGCCTCTACGAGGCCCCCATGATCAGCCGCCTCCACAGCTTCGACGACCCCGTCGAGCTGGAAGTCGGCATGGTCTTCGCCCTCGAGACCTACTGTGCCGCCACAGACGGCAAAAACGCCGCCCGCATCGAAGAAGAAGTCATCGTCACCCCCGACGGCCCCCACATCATCACCCGCTTCCCCGCCCACGAACTCCTCGTCACCGGCCGCAACTACGTCAACGGCGCCGACTTCATCAACGACATCCCCGCCCGCGAGAACGGCGGGAACGCCTCGACGGGGAACGGGCACCCCGGTTCCGCCCCCGTAAACGACGACCTGACGAAGGTGTGACGCCGATGCACGTTTTGATCCGCCGCGAGGAAATCGAGCTCGTCCCGGCCCTGCCCGACCACAGCTCCGGGTTGACGCGGGCCGTGTTGATCGGGGGGCACACCGGCTCGACACACACCGGCCTGACGCTGATCGAGCTGAAGGACGGGCACGTCGACCGGCACCTGCATTCGTTCGAGACGAGCTTCTACGTGCTCGAGGGAGAGCCGACGCTCTATCTCGACGACGCGGCCGTGCGCCTGAAGCCGGGCGCCTGCGGCGCGATCCCGGTCGGGTCTCCGCACGCGTGGCGGAGCGAGGAGCGGTCGCGCTGGATCGAGATGGTCTCGCCGCGGCCGCGCGGCGAGGGAGAGCCGGCGGACACGTTCTTCGTCGGCCCCGCGCCGGACACCGAGCCGGTGCCGGTGGACATCCGCGACCCGCGCAACCAGAACCTGTTCCTGCTCACCCCGAGCGACATGGACATCGACCGGCTGAAGAAGGGCGCCAAGGTCGACGAGCCGACCGTCTCGGCGAGCATGGCCACCGCGGCGCTCGCCTACAGCGGCATCACCGTGAAGATGCTCGTCGACAAGCGGCTGCAGGCGCAGCTGCAGACGATGTTCATGGTCGGCTACCAGCCCGGCGCGATCGCCCATCCGCACGACCACCCGTTCGAGGAGTCGTACGTGATGCTCGACGGCGACGTCGACGTCGTCGCCGACGGCCAGCGCTACACCCTCCGCCCCGGCGACGTCTTCTGGACCGGCGTCGGCTGCATCCACGCCTTCTACGAGACCGCCGGCAACACCGTCCTCTGGCTCGAGACCTCCGCGCCGGGCCCGCCCGACCAGCACTCCTACCGCTTCTCACGCGACTGGGAATACCTCGCCGAGCAGCTCAGCGAACAGGCTTCCATCCCCGTCGGCGACTAGTCTGAACCCGATGGAAGCGTCGCCGATCGAACAGCTTCCCGACCTCACACAGCCGTCGGGGATCGGCGAGCGCCTGCGGGCCGAGCGGCAGCGCAAGGGCATGACCGTGCGCGAGATCGCCCGGCGCGTCAACGTCTCGCCGAGCCTCATCTCGCAGATCGAGCGCGACAAGGTCAACCCGTCGGTGAGCACGCTGTGGGCGCTCGTCACCGTGCTCGGGCTGCAGATGGGCGACCTCTTCTCCGACAGCGAGCCGCCGGTCGGGATCGAGCCCGTCCAGGCGCCGGCCGCCGACGGCCCGGTCACAGCCCCGGGCACGCGCTCGGTGATCAACCTCGAGACGGGCGTCCACTGGGAGCGCCTCACGGCCGAGCGCGATGCGGTCGTCGAGTTCCTCACGGTCACGTACCCGCCGAACGCCGCGTCGTGCGACGAGGACTCGCTCGTCCGCCACGGCGGCAAGGAGTACGGCTACGTGATCAGCGGCCGCCTCGGCGTGCGAATCGGCTTCGACGAGTACGAGCTCGGGCCGGGGATGGCCGTCTCGTTCGACTCGTCCGCCCCGCACCGGCTGTGGGCGATCGGCGACCAGCCCGCCGAGGCGATCTGGGTCGTCGTCGGCCGCCAGAACGACAACCGCGGCCCGCTGCTCTGAGCTCGGCCCGGCCAGCGGGCCGGGGAGGGCTCGAGCCGCTGGAGCGCGAACGCGATTACCTCGGGTTCGGACCGGGGACGAAAGGGGACTGGCGATCGACCGTCTGGTCGTGATGAAGACGCTCGTGGCCGTCGGCCGGCTCGAGAGCTTCGACGGCGCCGCAGGCGGTCGCGGCCGCGAACGACTCCCGCTACGGCCTCCCGGCGGCCGTCTTCACCCGTGCCCTCGACGCCGCCAACCGCTTCGCCGACCAGGCGGACGTCAGCCGGGTGGCAGTGAACCCGCCGGCCTCGGGCTGGGACGTGCACATGCCGTTCGGCGGGGCGAAGCCGTGACCGCGGGCGCGCTCGGATGCTCGCCCGCCCCTCGCGGAGCGCGCCCACGGCGCCCCGGTGCCGGACCGCCACCTCGTCGACCAGCCGGCGAGCCCGCCCGCCGCGCAGCGAGTAGCCGAACGTCGGGTCGGGCTCTGCCGCCACGGTCTCGCCGGCGCAGCAAGGAGAAGCCGCCTCCGATCAGGCGGGAACCTGCGTGCCCTCTTCGAGCACCGCGAGGTACTTGCCGTAGACGAACAGCTTGTTGCGCGACCTGCCGGTGACCTCGCGCACGATCCCGAGGCGCTCGAGATGTGCTGCCGTGTTCGCGACCGTGACCTTCGAGAGCGCCAGCGTCTTCGCGGCCGCAGGGATCCGGAAGACGATCTGGCGGATCGCAAGCTCGTGGAGTCGGAGAGCGGACCCGCTCGCGCGACCCAGTGCGTGGATCGCCTGCCGGTCTTCGTCGACGAGCGACAGGAGACGTCGGGTCGTGTCCGCGGCAGAGCCCGCGACCTCGTTGACGCCTTCGAGGAAGAAGCGCAACCACTCCTCCCACTCGCCGTGTGTGCGGATGCGCTGGAGGTGCTCGTAGTAGGCGTCTCGGTTCCGTTTCAGGTACAGGCTGAGGTAGAGCAGCGGCCGGGACATCACCTGCTGGTCCTCGGCACAGAGCAGAAGGGTGATCAGCAGGCGACCCACGCGCCCGTTGCCATCGAGGAACGGGTGGACGATCTCGAACTGTGCGTGCGCGAGAGCCGCCTTGACGAGGATCGGCGTCTTCACCGGATCGTCGTGGAGGAACTTCTCCAGCGAGCCCATCGCCGGCATGACCTCGTGCGCCGGGGGCGGGACGTAGCGCGCGTTGCCCGGGCGTGTGCCGCCGATCCAGTTCTGGGATGACCGGAACTCGCCGGGAGCCCGCTCCGCGCCGCGCCCCGACGTGAGCAGCAGCTCGTGCACCTCCTTGAAGAGGCGCAGGCTGAGCGGGAACCCGCCGCGCAACCGGTCGATCCCGTGGTTCATCGCACGGATGTAGTTGAACGTCTCGCGCGTATCGGCGACCGGCACGCCGGACGCCTCGTCGTGCTCGAAGAGCAACAGGTCGGAGAGCGACGACTGCGTTCCTTCGATCTGCGACGAGAGAACCGCCTCCTTGCGGATGTAGGCGCTGAGGAACTGATCGGGGTCGGGGAGCAGCAGGGTGATCCCGTCGAGGCGGCCGAGAGCCTGGTTCGCGGTGTCGAGCAACCCCTGCGTGTCGGGGTCGATACGGAGCGGAGGATTCGGCGGGAGCAGCTTGGGATGGAAGCTGTAGAACTCCTCACCACCAGCGCTGATACGCCTGAACGTTCCGGCGCGGTCGCTGACCCCGGGAGACTTGGCGGTCGTCGCCACGAGCTAGCCCAGCATCCCTTGTCTCGTCGCCACGAAGCAAAGGATAAGCCCTTTTCCTTAGCTAACGCGGGGGCGAAGCAAAGGATGCTTGCTTACGCGACCGCACCGGCGACCGGCGTCGGGGGTTCTACGGGCGCTGGGGCAGCGTCGCGCGCCGGGTCTCTGCCGGTGCCGGCCGGTAGAGGATGTGCGCGCGCCGCAGCACGTACTGGACCGGTGCCGCCCACACGTGGACGAGCCGGCTGAAGGGCCAGAGCGCGAAGAGCGTCAGCGAGGCGAGCGTGTGCGCCTGGTAGACCCACGGCGCGCCGCTCATCAGCGAGGCATCCGGGTGCAGGAGCAGCAGCTGCCGGAACCAGATGGAGACGGTCTCGCGGTACGCGTACTCGCCGACGCCGAGCTGCCAGCCGAGCGTCTCCCCCATCCCGAGCCCGATCACCGCGAGGAGGAAGAGATCGACGGCGATGTCGACCGGCGTGCCGTTGCGACGTACGCGCCGGACGAGCAGCCGGCGCAACGTGAGGATCACGATCCCGGCCAGGGCGAGCATGCCGAAGACGCTGCCGGCCGCAAGCGCGACGACGTGGTAGACGTGGTCGGAGACGCCGACGGCGCGGGTGGCTCGCGCCGGGACGAGGATCCCGATCACATGACCGCCGACGACGCCGAGCAGGCCGACGTGGAAGAGTGGCGAGCCGACCCGCAGCCAGCGCTGCTCGAGCAGCTGGCTCGACCGGCTCGTCCAGCCGAGCCGGTCGAAGCGCCAGCGCCAGACGTGCCCGCCGACGAAGAGCGCGGCGGCCAGGTACGGGACGACGATCCAGGGCAGTGCGTTCATGCGCGCACCTCCAGGCCGACGAGCTCGGTCGGCGGCCCCTCGTCGAGCAGGCGCGACACGTCGTCCTCGTCCGCCGGCGGCAGCTCGGCTGTCACCGCCTCCACCACCTCGGCCCACGGGCTCTCGCGCGCGGCGAGCGCTCGGCGGATCGCCTCGATCTCGGCGCGGTACTCGACGAGCAACGGCCCACCGGCGGCGGGATCGACGGCGGCGAGCTCGAGCAGGAGCGGCAGGTAGTCGGGCAGCTCCCAGTGGTCGAGCTCCCAGCCCGCCTCGCGGAGAAGGCGTTTGAGCGCGATCAGCGCGCGGCCGCGGTCGCGCCGGTCGCCGAAGCGGTGGTAGGTCAGGTGCAGGGCGGTCCCGCCGCGGAGGTCGAAGTCGGCGACGTAGCGCTCGCGCAGCTCGCGCGGATCGGCCCCCACCCACCAGCGGACGAAAAGGCCGAGCCTGGACGGCAGCGCCGCGGCGATCTCCGAGCGGCGGGCGAGCAGCGCGTCGTCGGGGTAGTCGAGCACGAGCGCGAGCGCCCTATCCACAGCCGTTGCACCCCTCCGAGGCGAGCGCGAGCGCCTCGTCGCCGCGGCCGGGCGGGATCACGAAGCGGTCGCCGTACTTCGCGAGCGAGAGCAGCCGGTACATCTCCTCGAGCTCGGCGTCACGCTCGCCGTCGATCCCGTCCACCGTGCGTGACCGCATGTACTCGCGCATCGCCGCGAGCCGGCGCAGCGCACGCAGAACCGGCTCGGTGTCGCCGGCGGTGAAGAGGCTCGCGAGGTACTCGACGGGGATCCGCATCTGCTCGATCGCGGCGAAGACCGCGTCGCCGTCGGCGGCGCCCTGCACCGGCGAGAGCGGCGGCACGTACCAGACCATCGGCAGCGTCCGGTACTCGGGATGGAGCGGCAGCGCGAGCCGCCAGTCGACGGCGAGCCTGCGCACCGGCGAGCGGCGCGCGTAGTTAAGCCACGCCTCGGGCACGCCGTCCGCGAGCGCCTGCTCGGCCACCGCCGGGTCGTCCGGGTCGAGGAAGAGCGAGAGCTGGGCCTCGTAGAGATCGTGCTCGTCGGGGGTCGAGGCGACCTCCTCGACGCGGTCGGCGTCGTAGAGGAGCAGGCCGAGGTAGCGAATCCGGCCGACGCAGGTCTCCGAGCAGACGGTCGGGTCGCCGCGCTCGATCCGCGGGTAGCAGAGCGTGCACTTCTCGGCCTTCCCACGCTGCCAGTTGAAGTACACCTTCTTGTAGGGGCAGCCGCTGACGCACATCCGCCAGCCGCGGCAGGCGTCCTGGTCGACGAGCACGATCCCGTCCTCCTCGCGCTTGTACATCGCGCCCGACGGGCAGGAGGCGACGCACGACGGGTTGAGGCAGTGCTCGCAGAGCCGCGGCAGGTACATCATGAACACCTGCTCGTAGTCCATCCGCACCTGCTCCTCGAGGGCGCGCAGGTTCGGGTCGCGCGGCGCGTACGTCGGCGCGCCGGCGAGGTCGTCCTCCCAGTTCGGGCCCCACGACGGCGTCATGTGCTCGCCGGTGAGCTTCGAGCGCGGACGCGCCGTCGGCTGGGTCTGGGAGCGGGGCGCCGAGGTGAGGTCGCCGTAGTCGTACGTCCACGGCTCGTAGTAGTCCTCGATCGCCGGCAGGTCGGGATTCGCGAAGATCCGCGCGAGCTTCTCGAGCCGGCCGCCCGCCTTCAGCCGCAGCCGTCCGTCGGGGCCGAGCTCCCAGCCGCCGCGCCAGCGCTCCTGGTCCTCCCACTCGCGCGGGTAGCCGATGCCGGGCTTCGTCTCGACGTTGTTGAACCACGCGTACTCGACGCCGGGCCGGCTCGTCCAGACGTTCTTGCACGTGACCGAGCAGGTGTGACACCCGATGCACTTGTCGAGGTTCATCACCATCGCCAGCTGCGCGCGGACCTTCATCGCGTCGTCACCAGTCGACCCCGTCGAGCTTGCGCAGGGTGACGCGCTCGTCGCGCTGGGCGCCGGTCGGGCCGTAGTAGTTGAAGCCGTAGGCGAGCTGCGCCGAACCGCCGATCATGTGCGTCGGCTTCATGTGGATCTGCGTCGGGCTGTTGTGGCCGCCGGCGCGTCGCTTCGTGCCCGGCGCGAGCGGGACGCCGACGTGGCGATCCTGCGCGTGGTAGACGAGGACGGTTCCGGCGGGGATCCGGTGGCTGACGACGGCGCGGGCGACGAGGAGGCCGTTGCGGTTGCCGACCTCGACCCAGTCGTTGTCGGCGGCGCCGATCCGGGCGGCATCCTCACGCGAGACCCAGACGGTCTGACCGCCGCGGAACAGCGTGAGCAGCGTCTCCACGTCGCCGTAGGTCGAGTGCACCGACCACTTGTTGTGCGGCGTCAGGTAGCGGACGGTGATCCCGTCCGCGCCGCCGAGCTCGAGCGGCGGCTTGTAGACCGGCAGCGCCTCGCCGGCGGCGCGCATCCACTCGTGGTCGACGTAGAGCTGCTGGCGGCCGGTCAGCGTCCGCCACGGCACCTCGCGCTCGACGTTGAGGGTGAACGGCGAGTAGCGGCGCGTCTCGCTCTCGAGCCCGCTCCACTCCGGCGAGGTGAGCACGCGTCGCGGCTGCTCGACGAGATCCTCGTAGCGGAGCTTCACACCCGCCTCGTGCTCGCCGAGGTCGGCGAGCGGGACGCCCGTCTGCTGCTCGAGCGCGCGCCAGCCCTTCAGCGCCACGGCGCCGTTCGTCGTCCCCGAGAGGGCGAGGATCGCGTCGCAGACCTCGCGCGCCGTGTCGAGCCGCGACCCGGGCGCGACCTCGTCCCCGATCCAGCCGATCCCCTTCGTCGCGACCCCCGCCTCGGCGAGCAGCGGCCCGACGGTGCGCATCCGCTCGCCGACGGCACGGTAGTCGCGCTCGACGACGACGAGCTTCGGCATCGTCGTGCCGGGCAGCGGCTCGCATTCCCCGGCCGCCCAGTCGCGCACCTCGCGCTGGGCGAGCTCGTCGGGAGAGTCGTGCTGGAGCGGCGCGGCGACGAGGTCGCGCCGGACGCCGAGCCGCTCGCCGGCGACGCGCGAGAACGTGTCGGCCAGCGTGACGAATGCGTCCCAGTCCGAGCGCGCCTCCCACGGCGGCTCGACCGCGGGCGAGAACGGATGCACGAACGGGTGCATGTCCGTCGAGGAGATGTCGTGCTTCTCGTACCAGGTCGCCGCCGGCAGCACGACGTCCGAGTAGAGCGCGCTGCCGCTCATCCGGAAGTCGAGCGTGACGAGCAGGTCGAGCTTTCCCTGCGGCGCCTCCCGGTCGACGCCCTCGGCGGCGCCGCCGCTACCGAGCAGGTGCTCGAGGAAGTACTCGTGCCCCTTCGAGCTCGCGCCGAGCAAGTTTGCGCGCCAGAGGACGAGCGCGCGCGGCCAGTTCTCCGGGTCGGACGGGTGCTCGCAGGCGAAGCGGAGCGACCCGTCGCGCAGACCGGCGAGCGCGGCCTCCGGCTCGAGGTCGAGCGGCGAGCGGTCGAACTGCGGGTACGAGGGCAGCCACCCCAGCCGCACCGCCTTCGCGTGCAGGTCGAACGCCGTCTCCCCGTCGAAGCGCAGCTCGTCGTAGCGGTACTGCTCGGTCGCCAGGTACCAGTACGGCGTCGCCGCCTGCTGGCGCGGCGGCCGGCTCCAGTCGAGCGCGAACGCGAGTGACGAGAAGCCCGTCACCGGCCGCACCTTCTCCTGGCCGACGTAGTGCGCCCAGCCGCCGCCGTTGACGCCCTGGCAGCCGGTCAGCAGCAGCAGCGAGAGGATCGCCCGGTACGCCGTATCGCCGTGGTACCAGTGGTTGACCCCGGCGCCGAGCACGATCATCGAGCGGCCGCCGGTCGCCTCCGCGTTCGCGGCCAGCTCGCGTGCGACGCGGGCGCAGTCGCGGCGGTCGACGCCGGTGATCGCCTCCTGCCAGGCGGGCGTGTACGGACGCGGATCGTCGTCGCCCTCCGGCCAGTCGCCGGGAAGCCCTTCGCGGCCGACGCCGTAGTGCGCGAGCAGCAGGTCGAGCACCGTGGTCACGAGGTGCTCGCCGACGCGCTTTGCCGGCACGCCCTTGCCGTCGACGAGCACGACCTCGTCCTCGTGCCCGTGGAACGAGAGCGCCGGCTCGGCGTCGAGCTTCAAGTTCCAGCGGCCCGTCCCGTCCCAGCGGTGTCCGGCGGAGCCGTTCGGCACGACCGGCCCATCCGTCCACACGACCGGCTTCCACTCCGCGTGCTGCTCGCCCGAGCCGAGGTCCGATGCCTGGAGGAACCGCCCCGGCTTCCCGTCCTCGAGAGTCACGAGGAACGGCAGGTCGGTGAAGCGGCGCGCATAGTCCTCGAAGCGGGGTACGCGCCGCTCGACCCAGAACTCGCGCAGGATCACGTGTCCCATCGCCATCGCG
>DATFMW010000374.1:0-10090 GCA_035266765.1 Gaiellaceae bacterium
CGTCGGCCCGGACTCGGCCCTGATGTTCAAGGTCCTGACGAAGTACGCGCCCAAGATCGCCCCGCAGGCGTTCGCGCAGATGGGCTTCCTCGACGCGAAGTTCGCGACGAACGCGCTCCTGAGCATCAAGGGCGCAATCACCGCGAAGTCGTACAACACGGCCGTCAAGAAGCTGAAGAACCAGCGGACGGACATGCTCTGCAAGCCGTTCTACGTGGGCGGCCTGCCGTACCACATCCCGAACAACTCGAACATCATCGTCGACTACAAGAACGGCAAGGTCATCCAGAAGAGCAAGTGCACCGAGTTCGAGGCAGTCGACAAGGCGATCGCCCAGACCCGCGTCTGGGAGAAGAAGTTCCACCTCATCGGCAAGTAACGGCCGAGAGCAACAGAATCACATGAATGACGATCAGGGTGTCCGGAGGCTTCGATGACTGACGTGCTCGCGCTGAGCGTGTTCGGCGTGGACTGGCAGTTCGTCAAGCCGTTCATCGTGATCGGCCTGGGGTTCGGAGGCGTGTACGCGCTCTCCGGCGTCGGGCTGGTCGTGCTGTACCAGGCGACCGGAGTGCTGAACGTCGCGTTCGGCGCTATCGGAGCCGCCGGCGCCCTGATCGCCTATTACCTGATCAACCACACGAGCACGCCACAGTGGCTCGCGTTCGCGATCTGCGTCCTCTTCGGCGGGGTCGTCAACCTCGCCTACGGCATGGTGTTCGGCCCCGCCTTCGCGCGGCGCGACCCGCTCGTGAAGATGATGGGGACACTGGGGCTCGCGCTCATCCTGCTCGGACTGATGGCGTGGCGGGCGCCCGCCGGCGGCGCATTCGCGCGCTTCCTGCCGCTGCCAAGCTCCCAACACCTGTACTCGATCTCCGGCACGAACGTGAACCTGACGCAGATCATCTCGGTCGGCGTCGCGCTCGCGCTCACAGCGGGCGTCACCATCTTCCTGCGCGTGACGAGCCTCGGCACCGCGATGCGGGCGCTCGCGAACGACCGCGAGATCACCGCCACGCTCGGCGTCCCGGTGCGGCGCGTCGAGGCGGCGGCCTGGTTCGGCTCCGGCCTCGCCTGCGGGGCGGCGGGCCTCGTGCTCCCCGACCTGCTCACCTCGCTCGACTACGCGGCCCTGACCTTCCTCGTGATCTCGTCGCTCGCAGCGGCGCTGATCGGCCGGCTCCGCTCCCTCTGGGCGACGTTCGGCGGAGGCATGGCCGTCGGTCTCGCGCAATCCGTGATCACCCCATACCAGTCGATCTCCGCGTACCGGTCGTCGGCGCCATTTGTGCTCGCGATCGCGGCTCTGCTCGTGCTCTCGCGCCGGCGCGTCGTCACCATCTCGCGGACAGCGGGCTAGCGTGAGCGCAACCACGGCAAGAGGCGCCGTCGCGGCGCGTGCGCTGCGCGGCCTCGACCGCGGCACCGCGGTCCGCGGCGCGATCATCGTGGCGCTCTTCTTCTTCGTGCTGTTCGCGCTGCCGTCGCTCGTCGGCGCGGACTGGCTGACGACCTTCGCGAGCGTCTCGATCTACTCGATCGTCGCGCTCAGCTTCGGGATCCTCTACGGCCGCGTCGGGATGATCTCGCTCGGCCAGGTCGCGCTGCTGACGGTCGGCTGCTGGGTCGGGGCGCGGCTCGCGTACGGGACGTCGCTGCCGTTCCCGATCGTGCTGCTCGCCGCGGGTGGGATCACGATGGCGATCGGCGTGCTCGTCGGCCTGCCGTCGCTGCGGCTCTCGGGCCTCTATCTGGCGCTGATCACGCTGATGTTCGCCGGCGCGGTCACGATCGTCCTCTCCGTCACCGACTTCCCGAACGGCGGCGGCGGCTTCATGGGCCGCTTCGGAACCGGGGCGCTGACGACGACCACCCCGCCGGTGCGGCGGCCCTCGATGGCGACCGGGGACACCGCGTTCTACCGCTACATCGTCGTCGCCACGGCGATCATGTTCCTACTCGCATTGCTCCACGTCGCGAGCAAGCCTGGCCGCGCGTGGGCGTCGATCCGCGAGAGCGAGCCGGCCGCGATGGCCGCGGGCGTGAACATCACGCTCTACAAGATTTGGGCGTTCGCCCTTGCCTCCTTCCTGGCGGGCGTCGCCGGCTGCCTGCTCGCCGCGCAGGTCGGCGTGCCGCGCGCGATCACCTTCCAGACCCAGGACTCGCTCACGCTCGCGGCGACGGCGCTGATCGGCGGCATCTTCAGCATCTGGGGCGCGATCGTCGCCGGCATCTTCAACCAGCTGCTGCCGTTCCTCTTCCAGGCGCAGTGGGGCGTGAACTCGAACTTCCTCCTGATCATCTTCGGCGCCGGGCTCCTCCAGGTGCTCCTGACCGCACCGGGCGGGCTGGTCGAGCAGTTCCCCAAGGACATGGCCAACCTCGGGCGGCTCCTCTTCCGCAGCGCCCGCGCGCTCGTCTCGCGGGGGAGGCCGTCGTGATCGAGGTCACCGACCTCACCGTCCACTTCGCGGGCATCACCCCGATCGACGGCATGAGCGTGTCCTTCCCCGGCGGCACGTGCGGCCTCATCGGGCCGAACGGCGCCGGCAAGACGACGTTCTTCAACGTCTTGAGCGGCTTCGTCAAGCCGGCGGCCGGCTCGATCTCCGCGTTCGGCGAGGACCTCCTGAAGATGGCCGACTTCCGCCGCGCCCGCTGGGGCCTGCGCAGGACGTTCCAGACCGAGATGGCGATCGAGAAGCTCTCCGTCTTCGACAACGTCGCGATGATCCACGAGCACTCCGGCGCGAAGCGCTCCTCGCGGCAGAGCGACGTCCTCGCGGCGATCGAGTTCGTCGGCCTCGCGGCCCCGCCGAAGGCGAAGGCGGGCTCGCTCAACGCCGGCGACCGGCGTCTGCTCGAGGTCGCGCGCGCGGTCGTCGGCAAGCCCCGCATCGTGCTGCTCGACGAGCCGGCGGCGGGCCTCCCCGACGAGGAGACCGAGCACCTGAGCGGCGTGATCCAGAAGATTCCGGACGCGTTCGGCGCCCTGACGATCCTCGTCGATCACGACATGAGCCTCGTCTCCGACTGCTGCTCGACGACCGCGGTGCTCGACTTCGGCAAGCTGATCGCGTTCGGCGCGACCGCCGACGTGCTCCGCGACGAGCACGTGATCAAGGCGTATCTCGGCACCGAGGAGGACGTATGAGCTCCGCGCTCCGGCTCGAAGCGCTCTCCGTCTCGCGCGGCCGCCCCGTCGTGCAGGAGGTCTCGATCGAGATCCCGTCGCACGCCGTCACCGCGCTGCTCGGGCCGAACGGGGCCGGCAAGTCGTCGCTCGTGCTCGCCGTCGGCGGCGTCCTGCGCCCGAGCGGAGGCCGCGTGCTGCTCGACGACCAGGACCTGACGCGCAAGCGGCCGGAGGCGATCCGCCACGCGGGCGTCGCGATCGTCCCGGAGGGACGCCGGCTGCTCGGCGAGCTGACCGTCGAGGACAACCTGCGCGTCGCGACGTACTCGCTCGGCCGCGCCCAGGCGCGCGAGGGCATCGAGTACGCGCTCGAGCTGTTCCCGTCGCTCGAACGGCGCTGGAAGTCGCTCGCGCGGGCGCTCTCCGGCGGCGAGCAGCAGATGGTCGTGCTCGCCCAGGCGCTCGTCTCGCAGCCGAAGTTCATCCTCGTCGACGAGCTCTCGCTCGGCCTCGCGCCCGTGATCGTCAAGCGCCTGATGCCGACCCTCCAGAGCGTCGCCGAGGCCGGCACGGGCATCCTCCTGATCGAGCAGTTCGCGCACGTCGCGCTCGCCGTCTCGCAGACCGCGTACGTGCTCGAGGGCGGGCGGATCCGCGACCACGGCACCGCGCAGGAGCTGCGGGAGCATCCGGAGCGGCTCCACTCCGCGTACCTGCTCCGCGAGCACGACGAGGAGATCGAGGAGATCACCGAGGGAAGCGAGTGAGGACACTGGACGACGGCCGCGCCGGCGCCGTGGAGGCGCTCTGCGAGCTGCTCGTCCCCGGCTCGGGCCGCGTCGGGCCGGCTGTCTACGTCGACGCGATTCTGACCGCGATGCCGCCGGAGGTGCAGGGGTTCGCGCTCGCCGCGATCGACACGCTCGCGCCGGCGGCGGCGGCCGGCACGGAGGCGCTCGCCGAGCACGAGCGGACGCCCGAGTTCGCGCTCCTGCGGGCGCTCGCGATCGAGGCGTTCTACAGCGACTTCGTCGCGTCCGGTGCCGAGGGGCCGGGGGCGTGGGCCGAGATCGACTTCAACTCGCCGCTCGCGACCCGCCTCGCGAAGGACTGGTCGTACCTGGGGGTCGCGTGAAGAGCTCGTTCGACGTCGTCGTCGTGGGTTCCGGCGCCGGCGGGGGCGTGATCGCGGCCGAGCTCGCCGGGCGCGGCCGCGACGTCCTCCTGCTCGAGGCCGGCTCGCACTACACGGCCGCGGACTTCACGCGCTGGGAGGCGAAGGCGAACCACGACCTCTTCTGGCCGCTGCGCTTCGCCCTGCTCCCCGACGGCGACGTCGTCACGTTCCTGGGCGGGCGCTGCGTCGGCGGCACGACGACGATCAACACGAAGGTGGCGCTGCGGGCGCACGAGCGCGACGTCGCGAAGTGGCACGCCGCGAGCGGCCTGACGAACGAGCGCGGCGAGCCGTTCGCGGTCTCCTACCTCGACCCGTACTACGACCGAGTGGAGCAGACCCTCGGCGTGCGCGAGCGGACGGACTGGACGAAGAGCGTCGCCACGGTGGAGCCGGCGTTCCGCGAGCTCGGCGCCCCGCTCGAGGCGGTGCACGCGTACGCGGACGCGAACTGCATGCGCTGCGGCTCGTGCCTCCAGGGCTGCTCGACGAACGCGGGCAAGTCGACGATGAACACGTACATCGCGGACGCGCTCGCGTGCGGCCTGCTCGAGCTCCGCGCCGACGCGGCCGTCGAGCGGGTGCTGGTCGAGGACTCCCCGACCGGCCCGCAGGCGTCCGGCGTCGAGTACGTCGATGCCGCCGGTGAGCGGCACACCGTCCGCGCAGGCGTCGTCGTCGTCGCGGGCGGTGCGCTCAACACGCCGCAGCTTCTCGTCCGCTCCGGCCTCCGCAACCCGGCGATTGGACGCAACCTCGGCCTGCATCCGGTGCGCCTCGTCTACGGCCTCTTCGACGAGCCGCAGGACGCGCACATGGTCTACCCGATCACGGCGCACTCGATGGCGCACCAGCTCGACGAGGACGGCGGCTTCGTGATCGAGGCGACGACGATCCAGGATCCGATCGCGTTCGCGACGACGATCCGCGACGAGGGCGGCCCGCTGTGGGGGCAGCCACTCGTCGACGCGGTGCGCTCGTTCCGCCACTGGTCGGGCGTGCTCGCGATGGTCACCGACGAGAACACCGCCTCGGTCGTCGTCGACGAGGACGGCCGCGAGCAGTTCCAGGTCGACTTCCAGCCGGTCGAGCACGAGCGCCTCGACGCCGCCCTCGCGTTCAGCCGCAGAGTGCTCGAGGAGGCGGGCGCGAAGCGCGTCTGCTGGACGGGCATCGCGTCGACGCACGTCCAGGGCAGCTGCCGCATGGGCGACGACCCGGCGCGCTCGGCGGTCGACCGCAACGGCGAGGCGCACGAGGTGCGGCGCCTGTACGTCGGCGACGGCTCGCTCGTCCCGCGCACGCTCTCGGTCAACCCGTCCCTGACGATCATGGCGCTCGCAACGCGGCTCGCCGAGCACCTCGACGCCGACCCGAGCGGCTACCTCGACACGAGCCCGGCGGGCGTCGGAGCAGCGGCGTGAAGGCGGCGCTGCTTGGTGCCTACCACCGCCCGCTCGAGCTGATCGAGCGGCCCGAGCCCGAGCCTGCCGGCCCGCGCGACGTCGTCGTCCGGATCGGCGGCGCAGGCGTCTGCGCGACCGACCTGCACGCGCAGGAGGGCCTGATGGAGCCGGCGGGCCTGACGCTGCCGGTCGTGCTCGGACACGAGAACGCGGGCTGGGTGCACGCCGTCGGCGACGGCGTCACCGCGGCGAAGGTCGGCGACGCGGTGCTCGTCTATCCGCCCTACAGCTGCGGCCTCTGCGTCCCCTGCCGGCGCGGGCTCGACATGCACTGCGAGCGGCACCAGTTCACGGGCCTGACGCGCGACGGCGGCTTCGCGGAGTACGTGCTCGTGGACGAGCGCTCCCTGCTGCCGCTGCCGCCCGGCGTCGAGCCGGCCGAGGTCGCACCGCACGCGGACGCCGGCCTCACCGCCTACCACGCCGTCAAGAAGCTCCTGCCAAAGCTCGAGCCGGGCACGACGACGGCCGTGCTCGGCGTCGGCGGCGTCGGCCACATCGCGCTCCAGCTCGTCCGCCGGCTCGGCGGCGGCTCGGTGATCGCGATCGACACGGACAAGCGGCGGCGACGACTCGCGGGCGAGCTCGGCGCCGACGAGGTGCTTGGCGCCGACAACGACGTCGCCGGCGCGGTGCGCGAGCTGACGGGCGGCGCAGGCGCGGACGTCGTGCTCGACTTCGTCGCCACCGACGCGACGCACGCGGCCTCCCTCGCGATGCTGGCACGCCGCGGCACGTACTCGCTCGTGGGCTACGGCGGCCTCGTCTCCGTGCCGTCTGTCGCGCTCGTCGTCGGCGAGCAGGCGGTCGCCGGCAACCTCGTCGGCAGCTGGATCGACCTCTGGGAGCTGCTGCAGCTGCACGGCCGCGGCGAGGTGACGCTCGTCTCGGAGACGCACCCTCTCGACGAGGTGAACGACGTGCTCGACCGGCTGCGCGAGGGCGAGATCACGGGACGCGCCGTCCTCGTACCGTGACGCTCGCGACCGAGAGTGCCGTGCTGCTAGGGCGAGACCATCACCTTGATCGTGGCCTCCTTGTCGCACTGGAGCTCGAACGCGGCCGGCAGGTCGTCGAGCACGGCCCGGTGCGTGACGAGCGGCGACCCGGCCGCCCGGCCCGAGCGCAGCAGCTCGACCGCCTCGGCGAAGCCCTCGGGCGTGACCATCACGCTCGCGACCATCGTCAGCTCCTTGTGGATGAAGAGCATCGTCTCGATCGTCGCCGGCGCGTCGTAGAGCGCGACGATCACGACCGTGCCGGCCGGGCGCACGAGCTCGATCGAGCCCTGTACGAGCGCCGGCACGCCGGTGCACTCGAACACGAGGTCGAGCTCGCGGTCGCCGAGCTCGGCGCGCACGGCCGCGGCGGTGTCCGCACCGTCGAGCGCGACGATCCCGAGCTCGCGGGCGCGGCCGCGGCGCAGCTCCGAGAGGTCGACGCCGAGCACCGGCTCGACCCCGGTCGCGCGCAGCACCTGCGCGACGTGGAGGCCGATCGTGCCGAGCCCGTAGACGAGCGCGGTCTGCCCGGCACGAGCGCCGGAGCGGCGGACGGCGTGGACGGCGATCCCGAGCGGCTCCACGAGGGCGCCGTCCTCGAACGACAGCTCCTCCGGCAGCGCGTGCACGTTGGCGCCGAGCCGCGCGTTCGGGATCCGCACCCGGTCGGCGAATGCGCCCGGAAGGCCGAAGCCGATCCCGGTCTCGTGCATGTGCTCGCAGAGGTGCCCGTTCCCCTCGCGGCAGCGACGGCACTCGCCGCACGGCTGGATCGGAACGCCGGTGACGCGGTCGCCGGGCGCGATCCTCGTCACCTCCGTGCCGACGGAAACGACCTCGCCGGAGAACTCGTGCCCGAGCACCTGGCCGACCTCGACGAGCGCGCCCTCGAGGTACGTGTGCAGGTCGGAGCCGCAGATGCCGCACGCCTTCACGTCGAGGACGACGTCGCGCGGGCCGACGACCGGCTCCGGCGCCTGCTCCACCTCGATCCTGCGAACGCCCCTGAAGACCCCGACGCGCATCCGCGGGAGCCTACGGGATGAGCACCGCGCGAGCCAGGCCCGGAGACGTGCTCTGGACGCCGCCCGCCCACGCGCGGGAGCGGTTCGAGGTCGGCCGCTACCTCGCCTGGCTCGAGGCCGAGCGCGGCCTCGCCTTCGCCGGCTACGAGGAGCTCTTCCGCTGGTCGGTCGAGGACCTCGAGGGGTTCTGGGGGTCGCTCTGGGACTTCTTCGAGATCCACGCCCACGCGCCGTACGAGCGCGTGCTCGGCTCGGCCGGGATGCCCGGCGCGGAGTGGTTTCCGGGCGCGCAGCTGAACTACGCCGAGCACCTGCTCGGCCGCGACGAGGACACCGGTGCGGTCGCGGTCGTCGCGCACTCCCAGTCGCGCGAACCGCAGGAGCTGACCTTCGGCGACCTCCGCGACCGGGTCGCACGTGCCCGCGCCGGGCTGCAGCGGCTCGGGGTCGGCCCCGGCGACCGCGTCGTCGCCTACCTCCCGAACATCCCCGAGACGCTCGTCGCCTTCGCCGCGACCGCGAGCCTCGGCGCCGTCTGGGCGACGTGCCCGCCCGAGTTCGGCGCGCGCAGCGTCCTCGACCGGCTCGGCCAGCTGGAGCCCGCCGTTCTGCTCGCCGTCGCCGGGTACCGCTGGGGCGACCGCCTCGTCGACCGTCGCGAGCAGGTGACGGAGGTCCGGGAGAAGCTGCCGTCGCTGCGCGCCGTCGTCCACGTGCCCTATGCGGGCGGCGAGGGGGACGCGCTGCCGGACACCGTCGCCTGGGACGAGCTGCTGGCCGAGCCGGGGCCGCTCGCGTTCGACCCGGTGCCGTTCGCGCATCCGCTCTACGTCCTCTTCTCGTCGGGCACGACGGGCCTGCCGAAGCCGATCGTGCACGGGCACGGCGGCATCCTGCTCGAGCACCTGAAGAACCACGCCCTGAGCTGGGACCTGCGCGCCGGCGACCGGCTGCTCTGGTTCACGACGACGGCGTGGATGATGTGGAACGCGCTCGTCTCGACGCTGCTCGTGCGCGCGTCGATCGTGATGATCGACGGCAACCCGGGCTGGCCCGACCTCTCGTTCCAGTGGCGCCTCGCCGACGAGACGCGCGCGACGATGCTCGGCCTCAGCCCCGCGTTCACGATGGCCTGCCGCAAGGAGGGGCTCGAGCCGGGACGGGAGCTCGACCTCTCCTCGATCCGGACCGTCGGCGCGGCCGGCTCGCCGCTCCCGGTCGAGGGCTTCGAGTGGATCTACGAGCAGCTCGGGGCCGACGTCTTCCTGAACGTCGGCAGCGGCGGTACCGACGTCTGTACGGGCATCGTGCAGGGGAACCCGCTGCTGCCGGTCTACGCGGGCGAGATGGCGGGCCGCTGCCTCGCCGTCGACACCGCCGCGTTCTCCCCCGAGGGCGAGCCGCTCGTCGGGGAGCTCGGCGAGCTCGTGATCCGGCGGCCGATGCCGTCGATGCCGGTCGGCTTCTGGAACGACGCCGACGGCTCGCGCTACCGCGCCGCGTACTTCGACCACTACCCCGGCGTCTGGCGCCACGGCGACTGGATCCTCTTCACCGAGCACGGCAGCTCGACGATCTCCGGCCGCTCCGACGCGACCCTGAACCGCGGCGGCGTCCGCATCGGCACGAGCGAGCTGTACAGCGTCGTCGAGGAGTTCGACGAGGTGCTCGACAGCCTCGTCGTCCACCTCGAGGAGGGCGACCAGCTGCTCCTGTTCGTCGTGCTGCGGCCGGGCGTCGAGCTCGAGGGCGGCCTGCGCGCCCGCATCACGGACGCGCTCCGCAGCGGCCTCTCGCCGCGACACCGGCCCGACGACGTCGTCGCCGTGCCCGCGATCCCGCGCACGCTGACCGGCAAGAAGCTCGAGCTGCCGGTCAAGCGCATCCTCACCGGCACCGCGGTCGACGACGTCGTCAGCGCCGGCGCCCTCGTCGACCCCGCCTCGATCGAGCCGTTCGCCGCGTACGCGCGCGGGCGCGCAAACCCCCAGGACAAGGAGAGCGAGCATGGCTGACAAGCCCGTCGTCGTGTACGGCGCGAGCGGCTTCTCGGGCCGCCTGATCGTCGAGTTCCTGCGCGAGTACAACGTCCCGTTCGTCGCCGCCGGCCGCGACAAGGCGCGGCTCGAGGAGGTGCTCGACCATGTGCCGGGCATCGGCACGGCCGACTACGACATCGTCGAGGTCGAGCACTCGGTCGCCGCGCTGACGAAGCTGTTCAAGGGCGCGAAGGTCGTCTGCAACACGGTCGGCCCGTGCATCTACTACGGCGACACGGT
>DATFMW010000375.1:0-3914 GCA_035266765.1 Gaiellaceae bacterium
CCGGAGCCTGAGAGGTCGTCGACGGCCGCGAGCAGCAGGCTCGAGTAATCGGAGTCGGCGGTCACCGGGCTGGCCGTCGTGCCGCAACTCGTGAGCGTGCAGCCGGAATTCGCCCACGAGCTCGCTCGCGGTCGGGCGTCGAAGGTGGCGGTGTTCGGCGAGCCGAGCGTCTCCGAGTACGCCGTGACGAGGCCCGTACCCGCGAACACGACCGGGTCGTAGCTACCGAGATCGAGCACCGCGTGCACGGTGGCGCCCGTCGGCACGTCTGCGCCGAGCTCGTTCGGGTCGCTGGCGTTCGTGTCCTGAACCTGGACCTGCATGATGCCGCCGCTCATGAAGAGCTGGAGCTCCACTCCGGCCGGCGGGCTGTTGCCGTTGATCGTGAACGTCGTCCAGCACGGCGGCACCGCCGGACTGCCGCACTGCTGGTTGATCGTCGTCGAGCCGCTCCCGCTTCCGGTTCCGGTTCCGCTCCCGCTCCCGCTCCCGCTCCCGCTCCCGGTTCCGCTTCCGCCGGCGGAGTCGTCGTTCAGGATCGTGACCGTGGCCGAGTCCGGGCTTCCGACCGTGTAGCCGCTGCCGCTCGACAGCGTCACGGTCACCGTCTCGTCCGGCTCCACCGTTGTGTCGCCGATCACGGAGATATGGATCAGGGCCGTGGTCCCCAAGGCGTTGGCGGGCATGGTGACGGTGCCGGCTGTCGTGAAGTCGCTTCCGCGGGTGGCCGTCCCGGACACCGAGTAGGAGACCGTCAGGTCGGATGACGGCGGTACGTCCACGTGCACCGGGATCTGGACGTCGGTAGTGCCGGAGTTGCCCTCGAGGATCGACTGGTCGCTCGAGCTCGGGATCGTCACGGTCGGCGTGCTTGCGCTCGAGCCGCCGGACGAGCTCGCGTAGACCAAGGCGGCACCCTGAGAGGTTGCGGGGGCATCGGCATCGGGTGCGCCGGTGACGATCGCGCCGGCGCTCATCGCCGTGCTGTCTCCGAAGCCCGAGCCGGTCGGGAACAGCGTCGGCGACGGGAACAGCACCGGCGTTGTCCTTGTCCACGTGCCGCCGGAGAGCTCGAACACGTAGACGCCGCCGAACGAGGCGCTCGTCCCCGGGTACTCGTAGCTCGGCGCGCCGACGGCGATCGTCGTGCCGCTGACGGCAACGCTGTGGCCGAACTCGTCCTGGCTGTTGCCGCTGCCGGAGGTGAGCTCGACCGTCTCGGTGGCGTTCGCCCAGCCCGCCGTCGGCTTCTCGAACACGTATGCAGCGGGGTGTCCGTTCGTTCCGCCGACGATCGTGCTGCCGTCGAACGCGACGTTTCGCCCCAGAGAGTCGAACGAAGCCGCATCGGAGGCCGTGAGCCGGGCCGTCTGGCTCCAGCTCCCGCCGGAGCTCTCGAACACGTACAACGCCCCCTTGTTCGAGCTGTAGACGGGGTCGCCGGCGACGATGGTTCCTCCGCTGATCGCGACACTCGAGCCGAGCTCGCCTTGCCCGGAGTTGGTGTTGGCGAGCTCCGTCGGGCTGCCCCAGCTCCCGCCCGATTTCTCGTAGACCCAGACGGCGCCCTTGACGGTGCTGCCCTCCGTCACGCCGGGCGCTCCGACGGCGATCGTGCTGCCGTCGATCGCGACCGCCGTGGCGAAGCGGTCGGCGTTCTGCGGGGCCTGAGCGGCGGTCAGCTTCGCGGTTTCGGTCTCGTCGACCCATCCGCTCGCCGGCTTGGTGAACACGTACACCGCACCCCCGATGACCTGATTGCTCGAGCCGGCGACGATCGTGTCGCCGCTCACGGCGACGCTCACGCCGAGACTGTCGCCCGACGCTCCGTCGGATGCCGTCAGCGTCGCCGTCTGGCTCCACTTGCCGCTCGCGAACTCGAAGACGTAGACCTTCCCCTGGCCGGCATTGCCGCCCACGGAGGCTGCGGGCGCCCCCACCACGAGCGTCGTTCCGTCGATCGCCACGGTCGTGCCGAATCCGTCGTTCATGATCCCGTCGGAGGCGGTGAGCTCGTTCTGGAGCGCATACGCGTTCGTGACCGACGGGTCGACGGTGAGCGGGTAGCGGGCCGTGCGATCGTCGACCCGCAGGAGCACGCGGCCGTTGCGGAGCTCGAGCCGGGAGGGCACGACGCGGCCGCGGGCGTCCCGCACCCGGAGCCGACCGTAGGTGAGGCGGCCGAAGCGGATCGCTCCGCGCAGCGCGCGTGCCGAGCGAGCGAGCCGCCCCGAGACGTGGAGTGCGAGCGTGAGCGGCCCCGCCTGCGGCGGCCCGGGCGGCGCCGCGAGCGTGAATCCCTGCTCGAGGCCGAGCGGCCCGTTCACGTACCATTCGCTCAGGTTCCCGCGCCGATACACGACGCGGTTCGAGGAGGCATGCGGCGCCGCGGCGGGCAGCGGTCGGAGAGTCGTCCCGCGCCCCACGGCCGCGAGTGAGAGCGTGAGTGCTTCGCCGCTCGTGTGGAGCGAGACGCCGTGGATCGAGAAGCCGATCCGAAGGTGCTGCGCGGGGTTGCGTCCATACAACCCGGAAGCCCCGCCGCGGATGCGGTATGCGGCGGAGCTGTGCCCGAGCACGGCCGGCACGGCGTTGCGCACGGCTGTAGCACGCTGCGTCGGAGCGCTCCTCCTGCGCGCGGGTGCAGGCCGGATGGCTGCCGCGGCCGACGGCACAGAGAGAGTCATGAGCACGACCGCACACGCCGGCCAGCAGCGTCGCACTTCGTCTCTCCGGTGCCCCGTCAGACCCACATTCCCCTCCCCGCGTAAGAGTCTTGTCGGGGAATCCG
Source organism: Gaiellaceae bacterium (assembly GCA_035266765.1). Taxonomy (GTDB): domain Bacteria; phylum Actinomycetota; class Thermoleophilia; order Gaiellales; family Gaiellaceae; genus Palsa-739. Next base: position 2,792 of record DATFMW010000375.1, read on the forward strand.
TTTGCCGCAATGCGCAGAATTGCGCAACGCAATCGCGTGTGTAATCGTGTCGAGATCGAGGGCATGGGCCGAGCGGAGAGGCAGGAGAGTCTCGGCAGGCGGAATGGGGGCGTCGACGACGGCCCGCTCACCCGTGCTCTTGCAGCGGCGATCGACGCGACCGGACACGCAGTCGCGGTGCTCGCCCCGGATGGGAGCACGGAGTACGTGACGCCGACGGGCCGGGAGCTCCTCGCCCGGTTCGGCGTGCAGGCGTGGCATCTCGCGGACGGGCGCGACCCGGTCGCCCAGCGAGACGGCAAGCGGCTCCGTGCCCGGCGCGTCCGCGAACCGGACGGACTCGTTGTTGTCGTCCTCGAGGAGCGGCGCGCGACGTATCCGCCCCTGACCAGGCGTGAGCACGATGTTCTCTCGCATGTCCGCAACGGCCTGACGAGCGGCGAAATCGCGGCGCGCCTCTACCTCAGCCCGCGCACCGTCGAGCGGCACCTGCGCAACGCGTACGCGAAGCTCGGCGTGCACACGCGGACGGCGGCAGTCGCGCGCGTGTTCGATGCTCCATAGGCTGCGCGGGTGGACACCCGGCGCGCGATCACGGTGGTCGGCTGCCACGCCGGCGGCGAGGTCGGTAACGTCGTCGTCGGCGGCGTCCTGCCGCCGCCCGGCGAGACCGTCTTCGAGCGGATGCGCTCGCTCCGCGCCGACGACTCGCTGCGCCGGCTCCTGCTCCGCGAGCCGCGCGGCTCGGTCGCCGTCCACGCGAACCTGATCGTCCCGACGAACCGCCCCGACTGCGCGGCGGGCTTCGTGATCATGGAGCCGACCGAGTACCCGGCCATGTCCGGCTCGAACACGATCTGCGTCGCGACCGTGCTGCTCGAGACCGGCATGGTCGAGATGACCGAGCCCGAGACGACGCTCCGGCTCGAGGCGCCCGCGGGCGTCGTCGAGGTGACGGCACGCTGCCGCGACGGCCGCTGCGAGAGCGTCGAGCTCCGGAACGTGCCGTGCTTCGCGGCCCGCCTCGACGCGCCGCTCGAGGTCGAGGGACTCGGCACGCTCACGGTCGACGTCGCCTTCGGCGGGATGTGGTACGCGATCGCCGACGCGCAGGCGCTCGGCT
>DATFMW010000376.1:0-2519 GCA_035266765.1 Gaiellaceae bacterium
GGGCGGGGACGTCGGTGACGGTGCTCGTCGAGTGACCGCACGAACGCATGGGGGGCCTTCGAACACGGCCAACGCTGGGTCTTGATCGACCATCGCTAGCGGAGTTGTCCGCGCGCGGTCGAGGACGACGGCGAAGGCATCCCCGAGGGCAGCGGACTCCGCCCCGATGGACGCGCCCAACGAGCCTGCACCAAAACGGCCTGGCGACGTTCGTTCGGTGTCGCGGGAACCGCGGGGGAATCGCTTCTGGGCGCTGCCTCGCACGGATGCTGGGTCGAGGGGCGTTCGAACCTCCGGTTGGCGGCTCGAGGGTCGAGCGTGGCCGCGGCCGGTGCCGGCCGCAGAGGACATCGAGTGCGCCCATGAACTCCGTGATCGCACTACAGGACGCGGCGCGCGCCGTGCAACACCCGAACGACCTCGAGGGGCGAGGCATTCGGGTCGTACACGATGAGCCAGCTCGACACCGGCCAGAAGCGCAGGTCGGCGTCGGTCAAGTCCTCCCTCCGGTGCCCCAGGCCCGGCATCCGCGCAAGTCGCTCGAGCGCCTGGAACGTAACTGTCGCGTGACGCCCACCTGGTCATCGCCGCCGGAGGCCGCCAACCTTGCGGCATGAAGCACCGGCACCCGCGCCCCGACATTCAACGCCTGCTCGAACGACGCGAACGGCACGGCCTGACGTATCGCGAGATCTCGGAGGAGAGCGGCATTCCGATCCCGACGCTTTCGTACTGGGCGTCGAAGCGACGGCGCGACGAGGATGGCGAGGCGGTGGCTCGCTTCGTTCCCGTCGAGGTCGGGGCCGACGATCACCCGGGAGCCATCGCGATCGAACTCGGTCCCGCCGTCCGCGTCACGGTCGAGTGCGGCTTCGACGAGGAGCACCTCTCGCGGGTCCTGTCCGTGCTGGCTCGGTGCTGAGCCTGTCTGGGCGGCAGTCGATCTTCGCCTGCACGACGGCGGTCGACTTCCGCAAGCAACACGACGGTCTCGTGGCGCTGGTCCGCGAGCAGCTCGAGACGGACCCCTTCGACGGATCCGTCTTCGTCTTCTTCAACAAGCGCCGCGACCGCATCAAACTGCTCTTGTGGGACGGCAACGGATTCTGGCTCCTGTACAAGCGGCTGGAGAGCGGGACCTACGAGCGGCTGCGGGACAGCGACTCGAAGCGGCTCGCGCTCTCGCGTGCGGAACTGGCGATGCTGCTCGACGGAATTGCGCTCGGGAAAGGCAAGAAGCGCCGACACTTCGCCGATGTCTACCGTATCGATGGTCGTGCAAGTGAACGCCAAGAGACCGAGCGCCGACGGGCTGCCCGATGACGTCGAAACGCTGAAGGAGCTCATCGCGCAACGCGACGAGAAGATCGCCGCGCAGCGACTCGTGATCGAGCACCTGAGCAAGATCGCCTTTGGCAAGAAGAGCGAGAAGCGCCCGCGTCCCGCGCACCTGATCGAGGCCAGCGGCCAAGGCCACCTATTCCACGCCGAGCTGCTCGCCGAAGCCGAACGCACGGCCAAGGCCAAGCGCGTCCAGGGCGAGATCACGCTCGATCCGCCCAAGCGTCCGGCTCCCCGCAAGGGCCGCCGCACGAGCTTTCCCGATCACCTCCCGCGCATCACGACGCGCTACGAGCTCGAGGACGACGCCTGCACGTGCAAGCACTGCGGCGGCGCGCTGCACGAGATCGGCGAGGAGGCGACGCGTGAGCTGGAGCGGCTCGAGACGGCCGTGGTCCACGAGATCCGCCGCGCGAAGTACGCCTGCCGCAAGTGCGGTGATGGCGTCACGACCGCGCCCGGACCCGATCGCGTGATCGAGAAGGGCCTGCTCGGTCCTGGATTCTTGGCGCACGTCGCGGTCGAACGCTTCGGCCAGCACCTGCCCTACAACCGGCTCGAGAAGAAGTACGCCTCCGAGGGGCTCTCGCTCTCGCGCAGCGTGCTCGAGCGCTCGATGAAGACGCTGGCCGAGATCCTGCAGCCGATCCGCGACCGCCTGCTGACCGAGATCCTGGACGCGCCCGAACTCTTCACCGACGACACGCCAGTGACGATCGCGATGCCGCGCGCGGGCCCGGGGTCGAAGAAGGGTCGGGTGTGGATCTACCTCGATCGCGAGGATCGACACGCCTACGACTTCTCCGACTCGCGCAAGAGCGACCGACCACAGACGATCCTCGGCGGCTATCGCGGTGCGATCCACGCCGACGCCTATCCCGGCTACGACCAGCTATTCGTGCCCGAGGGTGCGACGGAGGTCGCGTGCTGGGCGCACACGCGGCGCAAATTCCTCGACGCGGAGAAGAGCGAGTCGGGGCTCGCCAAGGAGGCGATCGAGCGCATCGGCGAGCTGTACACGGTCGAGCGCGCGGCGAAGGAGCGCGAGCTCGACGACGACGGGCGGCTCGCCCTGCGTCAGGAGTGCTCGCGACCGATCGCGGACGAGCTCTTCGCGTGGATGGCAGCCACGCAGGCGGCGGTGCTGCCCAAGAGCCCGATGGGCGAGGCGCTCGGCT
>DATFMW010000377.1:0-7458 GCA_035266765.1 Gaiellaceae bacterium
TCAACGAGGAGCTCGCCTGGGGCTGCTCCGCGCTCGCCGCCACCATCACTGCGACGATGTTCCCCGTCCGGCCGCTGCTCGGCTTCGGCACGTCGGAGCAGCGGGCGCACTACCTGCCCCGCCTCGCCTCCGAGCAGGGGACGCTCGCCGCGATCGCGTTCACCGAAACGCACGCCGGCTCCGACGTCCAGGCGATGCGCGCCACCGCGCGTCGCGACGGCGACTCCTACGTGCTCGACGGCGAGAAGGTCTACGTCACGAACGGCGGCATCGCCGACGTGACCGTCCTCTTCGCGAAGCTCGACGGTGAGATCACCGCGTTCCTGCTCGAGCGCGGCGACCCCGGCGTCCACGCCGGGCGCAAGGAACGCAAGCTCGGCCTGCGCGCCTCGTACACCGGCTCGATCGTCCTCGACGGCGCGCGCATCCCCGCCGACCGGCTCCTCGGCGACGAAGGGCAGGGCTTCGCGGTCGCGCTCGACTTCTTCAGCGCCTCGCGCCCGCAGGTCGCCGCCGCCGCGGTCGGGGTCGCCCGCGCGGCGTTCGAATACGCCGCGGCGTACGCACGCGAGCGGGAGGCGTTCGGCCGCCCGCTGCTCGCGCGCCAGGGCATCTCCTTCAAGCTCGCCCGCATGGCGACGGAGATCGAGGCCGCCCGCCTGCTCGTCTGGCGCGCGTGCGCGGCGCTCGACGCCGGCGAGGACGCGGGCCTCCACGGCTCCTACGCGAAGGGCTACGCCGCCGACACCGCCATGCGCGCAGCGACCGAGGCCGTCCAGGTGCTCGGCGGCGCCGGGATCATGCGCGACCACCCGGTCGAGAAGTGGCTCCGCGACGCGAAGGTCTTCCAGATCGTCGAGGGCACCTCGGAGATCCAGCAGCAGATCGTCGCCACGTACCTCCGGGCCGGCCCGATCTAGCCGCGATTCGCGCCGCTACCATCGCCGGTATGCGCCGGACGACACGAGGTATCTCGGGCCGCCGGCGCCGGCGCGGTCCGTTCCGCTCCGTCCTCGTGCGGAACCTGCTGCTCCTCGGCGTCGCGCTCGTCTCGCTCGTCGTCGTGCTCGGCCTCGTCTTCGCCGGCTCGCCGACCACGATCGCGAACGGCGTGCGGATCGACGGCATCGACGTTGGCGGCCTCCAGGCCAAGGACGCACAGGCGATGCTCGAACGCCGCTCCGCCGCGCTCGCCGGCAAGCCGGTCGTGTTCCTCGCCGGCGGCCACCGCTTCTCGATCTCGCCGAGCATGCTCGGAGTCCAGTCCGACTGGGCCGCCGCGATCGACTCGGCGCAACGGCAGGGCGGCGGCTTCGGTCCGCTCCGCGGCTTCCGGCGGATCGACGTCGACTTCTTCGGCGCCGACGTGACGCCGCCGACGAGCGTGCTCAACGGGTCGCTCCAGTACGAGCTCGAGCTGATCGCGAAGAAGGTCGACCATCCCGCGCGCGAGCCCGCGGTGCAGATCCACGGCCGCAACGTCGTCGTCGCGCCCGGCACCACCGGCCGCATACTCGACCGGAACGGATCCGCGCGCATCATCGTCGAGGCGCTCTCCTCGCTCACCCGCAGCGCGGAGCCGGTGCAGCTGCCGTTCCGCACCGCCACGCCGCGGCTGCGTGCCGCCGCGCTCGCGCCCGCCGCCCGGAAGGCCCGGCTCGCGCTCTCGGCCCCCGTCCACCTGGCGCTCGGCGAGAAGCGCTGGCTCGTGCAGCCTGCCCGGCTCGCAACCCTGCTCGAGGCACCGTCCGGCGGCCGCACGCAGCTCCGGATCGGCGGTGCCGCCGCGCAGGCCTGGCTCCGGGCGCTCGGCACCCGCGTCGCGCAGCGTCCGCGCAACGCGCGCTTCGCGGCCAGCGGCTCGACGGTCAGGATCGTGCCCGCGCAGCCGGGTCTCGCCCTCGACGCCGTCCAGAGCGCCGAGGCTGTCCTCGAGGCCGCGACCCGGCGCACGAACCGCGTCGCCCGGCTCGTCGTCGCGCAGAAGCAGCCGAAGCGCACGACCGCCGTCGCGCGCCGCATGGGGATCAACGGCGTCGTCGGCACCTACACGACCGACTACACCGGCATCCCGAACCGGATCCACAACGTCCAGCTTGTCGCGCACCTCGTCGACGACACGCTGATCGCGCCCGGCGCGACGTTCTCGTTCAACGGCACGACGGGAGCGCGCACGGCCGCCAGGGGCTTCCTCGAGGCGCCCGTGATCATCAACGGCGAGGTCACGACCGGCCTCGGCGGGGGCGTCTGCCAGGTCTCGACGACCGTCTTCAACGCCGCCTTCGAGGCGGGGCTGCCGATCACCGACCGCGTCAACCACGCGCTCTACATCAGCCACTACCCGCAGGGCCGGGACGCGACCGTCGACTATCCGAGCGTCGACCTGAAGTTCGTCAACGACACGCCGCACTGGCTGCTGCTGCGCACGTTCGTCGGCTCGTACTCGCTCACGGTCACGCTCTACGGCACGCCGACCGACCGCAGGGTCGTGAGCACGACCGCGCCGCTCGTCGCCCACGGCAAGATCCCGGTGAAGAAGACCGTCGACAAGACCCTGAAGCCGGGCGAGAAGATCGTCGACTACGACGGCGTGCCCGCCCAGACGACGAGCGTCACGCGCGACGTCTACAAGCCGGACGGCTCGCTGCTCTTCCACGACGTCTGGTACTCGTCGTACCGCGCCGACCCGAAGCTCGTCCGCATCGGCCCGCCCCAGCACCCGGCGAAGGGCAAGCAGGCGAAGACGACGACGGCCGCTACGACGCCGGCACCGACTCCGCCGAGCGGATAGCGTCGGCGAGCCAGCCGGGCACGCGCGTCGGGCGCAGCGTCGCCGAGTCGACGCACGCGTGCGCCGTGTAGCCGTCGGCAACAAGCTCGTCCTGTCGTTCGATCGCGTACTCGAAGCGGAATCGCGCGCCGCGCAGGTCGACGCAGCGGGTGTGCACGTCGAGCACGTCGTCGAACCGGGTCGGCACGCGGTAGCGGCAGAGCGACTCGAGCACGAGCGCCTCCATGCCGTGGTCGCGGAGCGCCTGGTAGCCGCCCGCGTACGCGCGCAGATACTCGACGCGCGCGACCTCGAACCAGACGACGTAGGCCGAGTTGTGCGCGATCCCCTGTGCGTCCGTGTCGGCGAACCGCACACGCACCCGCGTCGAAAACGAGTAGCCCTCCATCGGGGCAACTCTACGATGAGCCGCATGAGCGTCGAGCGCCTGGCGGAGCTGGTTGCGGAGCAGCAGCCGTGCGTCGTCCTCACCGGCGCCGGGATCAGCACCGAGTCGGGGATCCCGGACTTCCGCTCTGCGGAGGGGATCTGGGCGCGGTACGACCCGATGGAGTACGCGACGATCGACGCGTTCCTCGCCCACCCGGTCAAGGTCTGGGACTTCTACGGCAAGCGGCTCGACGTGCTCGGCGAGGCCCGCCCGAACGACGGGCATCGTGCGCTCGCCGAGCTCGAGGAGCGCGGCCTCGTGCAGGCGGTCGTGACCCAGAACGTCGACGGGCTCCACGCGCGGGCCGGGACGCGGGCGCTCGTCGAGGTGCACGGCTCGCTGCGCGCGGCCGTCTGCCTCGACTGCGGCCTACGCGTCCCGATGACCGAGGTCGCCGCGCTCCTTCCGGCGCCCGCCTGCCCGGCGTGCGGTCGGATCCTCAAGCCCGACGTGGTCATGTTCGGCGAGTTCCTGCCGGAGGCGGCGATCGCGCGGGCACGGCAGCTCGCCTCGGAGGCGCGGCTGCTGCTCGTCGTCGGCTCCTCGCTCGAGGTTCATCCCGTCGCCGCGCTGCCGGCGGAGACGCTCGCGGCGGGCGGCTCGCTCGCGATCGTCAACCGCGGCGCGACCGACTACGACGCGCGCGCCTCCGTCGTCGTCGACGCGGGCGCGGGGGAGACCCTGCGCGGGCTCGCCGCGCTGTTGGCCGTGCCGTAGACGGGCCGGGGATGGGCGGGCAGTGACGCCGCGAAGACCGCCTCGTGGAACCGCCCCTTCAGCGGCGGGCCGGCGAGCGTGAACACCGGCACGAAGCGGCCGCCCGCGTACGACGTCGAGAAGTAGTCGCCGACCATCCGACCGCCTACGGCGCGCGCGAGCCAGCTCAGCTGCATCGGCCGGGTGGACAGTGTCTGCGGCACGCTCCAGGTCTGCCCGCCGTTCGTCGTGGAGACGAACGCGATCTCGAGCAGGCAGTCGCTCGGGCACGAGCCCGGCTGCCAGTGGCCGTACAGGAGCCCGAGGTGGGCAGGCGCCGTCGGGTCGGCGACGATCGCGGGCAGGAACGCGTCGACGGGGACGCCACCTGCTGCAAGCGGGATCTGCACCGGCGCTGTCCAGGCGAGGCCGTCGGTCGACGTGGCGAGGACGAGGTCGTTCGCGGTGCAGGCGGGCCGGAACCGGCAGTCGTGCCAGACCGCGTACAGCTTCCCGGCCGGGTCGATCGTTACGGACGGGAGCGGGATCGCCCGCAGCCCCCCGTTCGGGTGCGCGTGCAGGTCGGAGACCGTCACCCGGGTGAACGTCATGCCGCCGTCGGTCGAGACGACGGCCGCGATCGAGCCCGTCAGGCCCTGGGCGCCGTTGTAGTCGCCGGCGACGACGACGAGGCCGCCGTCGGGGCGGATCACCGGCTGGGTGCCGACGAGCGTCGAGGTCGCATCCACCGGGGCCGACCACGTGACGCCCCCGTCGTCGCTCCACTGGACGACCGTGACGTTCTCTGCGTCGTCGGTGTACGTCGCGTAGCAGCGGCCGCGGTGCGGGCTCGCGGCGCCGTTGTCACAGGCGAACCAGTCCTTGTCGAGCAGCGGGCCCGTCCCCACCGTGACGGGCGACGACCAGTTCAGGCCGTCCGGCGAGCGCGAGACGAGCACGTGCGACGAGCCGGGCTCGAGTGCGAGCGTGCCGACGAGCCAGACGCCGTGGACGGCGTCGTAGGCGACCGTCGGATCGGAGGCGCTCGCCTCCGGTCCGGGCGGCGCCGACTCGACCGTGAGCGAGGGCAGCACGCTCCGATGCCACGTGCGGCCGGCGTCGGTCGAGACGGCCGTGCCGATGTTCGACGCCGCGCCCTGCTCGTAGCGGCCGAGCTGGAACGCGGCGACGACGGTCGACCCCCACGCGAAGCTGTCCGGTTCGACGGCCGTCTCGTGCTGGCTGCGCGGGTTCGTGGAGAGGTCGACGGACAGCCGGCGCGACACGACCTCGCAGTCGGCCGCGACGCGGTCGGCGAGGTCGGCGCTGACGACGTCGCGCCCACCGCCGCACGAGACCGTGTCGACGCCCCCGAACGCGGCCTGGACGAAGTCGTTGCCGGGGCCGCTCGCGAACCGGTCGGCCCGCGGCGTGCCGGTCAGCACGTCGCCGCCCTTCGTGCCGTGGATCGGATCGGCCGACGCCGCTCCGGCGCCGACCAGCACCGCGCCCAACAGCAGGGAGACGAGGAAGGGCCGCACGGGGATGTCAGCGTAGCCGCGAGAACCCGCGCGGTTCTAGCATCGGCGGGGTGGCGACTCACGAGACCGACGTCGTCGTGGTCGGGAGCGGCTTCGGCGGCAGCGTCGCCGCCCTCCGGCTTGCAGAGAAGGGCTACCGGGTCGCCGTGCTCGAGGCCGGGCGGCGCTTCGCGCCCGAGGACTTCGCCCGCACGAGCTGGAACCTGCGCCGCTACCTCTTCGCGCCCCGCCTCGGCCTGCGCGGCATCCAGCGGCTCACGCTCCTCGACGACCTGCTCGTCCTCTCCGGTGCGGGCGTCGGCGGCGGCTCGCTCGTGTACGCGAATACGCTCTACGAGCCGCTCGACCCGTTCTACGACGACCCGCAGTGGGCCGGGATCGCCGACTGGCGCGCCGAGCTCCGTCCCTACTACGCGGTCGCCCGGGAGATGCTCGGCGCGGTCGAGACGCCGTTCGAGTCGGATGCGGAGCGTGTCGTGCGCGAAGTCGCTCGGCGGATGGGGGCGGAGGACACGTTCCGTCGCGCGGTCGTCGCGGTCGACTTCGAGCGCTGCACCCGCTGTGGCGGCTGCATGGTCGGGTGCCGCTACGGCGCGAAGAACACGCTCGACCGCAACTACCTGCGACTCGCCGAGCTCGGTGGCGCCGCCGTCCACCCCGAGCGTGAGGCGCGGCTCGTGCGCCGCGCCGCCGGCGGCTGGGAGGTCGAGACCGTCCGCTCGGGCGCCTGGCTGCGGCGGCGCCCGGAGCTCTTCCGAGCCGAGCAGGTCGTGCTCGCCGCCGGCGCGCTCGGAACGACCCGGCTCCTCTTCCGCTCGGGCCTCGGCGGGCCGGGCACCGGCTCGCTCGTCCGCTCGAACTCGGAGGCGATCGTCGGCGCCTCCGCCCGCGACGGCCGGGTCGACTACTCGGAGGGGATCGCGATCGGCTCCTCGTTCCGGCCCCGGCCCGACACCCAGATCGAGCCGGTGCGCTATCCGCGCGGCTCGAGCCTGATGGGTCTGCTCTCGACGATCCTCGTCGACGGCGGCGGCCGCGTGCCGCGCCCGCTGCGCTGGCTCGCGACCGCCGCGCGGCATCCGATCACGTTCGTCCGCAGCCACCGCGTGCGCGGCTGGGCGGAGCGCGTCGTGATCCTGCTCGTGATGCAGGCACGGGACAACTCGCTGCGCGTGCGCTGGACCGGGCGCCGGCTGCGGAGCGAGCCGGGGCACGGCGAGCCCTCGCCGAGCTGGGTGCCCGAGGCGAACGAGGCTGCCCGCCACGCCGCCGCGGTCATGGGCGGGCTGCCCGGCTCCGGGCTGAACGAGGTGTTCGGCCGGCCGTTCACGGCGCACCTGCTCGGCGGCGCCCCGATCGGCGCCTCGCCTGGCGACGGTGTCGTCGATGCGTGGCAGCGCGTCTGGAGCGAGCCGGGCCTCCACGTCGTCGACGGCGCCGCGGTCTGCGCGAACCCGGGTGCGAACCCGTCGCTGACGATCGCCGCCCAGGCCGAGCGGGCGCTCGCCTTCTGGCCGAATCGTGGCGAGCCGGATCCGCGCCCGCCGCTCGGGTCACGGTACGCACCGGTCGAGCCGGTGCCGCCGCAGTCGCTAGATGGTTGATGTCACGAGATCGCCTGTTCCGGGGCGTGGGCTGGTGCGTCTGGGGCGCCGTGGCGGGCGCTCGCCGCTGCTGGTGGCAGCGGTGAGCGGTCGACGGGGCGAAGCGCCGGCCCGGTGGAGGCCGGCTCCGCCGGCCGCAGACGGGACGAAGCGGCCCAGGCGTGCCAGATCGCGCAACCGGACGCGCGCGATCGTGGCATCAACCATCTAGGCTGCCGTGCGCTTCAGCGGACGCTCCGAGAGCACGCGCTCGCAGTCCTCGCAGACGATGCGCTCGAGCTCGTACGGAACGCCGTCGCGCTGGACGACCACGTGGATGCTCAACGCGCGGTGCCGGTGTGGGAGGCGGAGCCGTTTGCGTGGTTCACTCATCTGTGTCCGAGCGTAGACGCGGCG
>DATFMW010000378.1:0-6141 GCA_035266765.1 Gaiellaceae bacterium
CACCCGCCTCGCGGCGCTCCCGGTCGGGCTCGCGGCGCTCCATCTCGGTGCCGGCAGGGGCGAGAAGGACGATCCTGTCGATCACGCCGTCGGCGTCGTCTGCACGCGCAAGCGAGGCGACCGGGTCGAGCGCGGCGAGCCGCTCGCGGAGATCCACGCCCATGACGAACGCTCCGCAGGGCAGGCGGCCCAGGACGTGCTCGGAGCCTACGGGCTCGGCGACGAGCCGCCCGACCACCGCCCGATCGTCCTCGACACACTCGGCTGAGCATGCCCGAGCTGCCCGAGGTCGAGACGGTCCGCCGGCGGCTCGAGCCGGTTCTCGTCGGCAGGCGGTTCGAGCGGGTCGAGATCCTGGACTTCCGGCTCGTGCGTCCCTACGAGCCCGCCGAGGTGGCGGCGGAGCTCGACGGCGAGCGCGTCGCCGCGCTCGAGCGTCGCGGCAAGTATCTGATTGTCCGGTTCGAGACGGGGCGCGTTCTCCTGATTCACCTCCGGATGACGGGGAGCCTGCGGCACGTTGCGAATGGGACGGCGAGCGGGACGCTCCCGGACGACCCGCATCGCCGAGCCGTTGTCAGATTAGACGACGGATCGGACGTCTCCTACCGGGACGTCCGCCGCTTCGGCACCTGGCAGCTGTTCGAGCCCGGCGAGCTCGAGCCGTACCTCTCCGCCCGCGTCGGCGACGAGCCGCTCGACGCGCTCTTCACAGCCGCCCGGCTCGCCGAGCGCCTGGCAGGCCGCCGTGCGCCGGTGAAGGCGGCTCTCCTCGACCAGCGCACGCTCGCCGGGATGGGGAACATCTACGTCGACGAGGCGCTCTGGCGCGCCCGGATCCACCCGCTCCGCTCGGCGCGCGGCCTCGACCGCGCTGAGCTGCGCAGGCTCCACCGAGCCGTGCGGGCCGCGCTCGAGCACGGCATCGCCCGCCAGGGGTCGACGCTCCGCGACTACGCGCTGCCGGACGGCGGCTCCGGGTCGATGCAGGACGAGTTCCGCGTCTACGGACGCGGCGGCGAACCGTGCGACCGGTGCGGGACACCGATCGCGAAGATCCGGGTCGCCGGCCGCGGCACCTGGTTCTGCCCCGAATGCCAGCAGGACAGCCTCTGAGCGGTCGTCAGGCGGCGAGCAGCTCGTCGAGCCGGCCGTCGCGCTCGAGGTGCCACAGCTCGGTGTAGCCGCCGATCGGGCGCTCGTCGATCAGGATCTGCGGCACCGTCCAGGCGCCCGTGAGGTCGAGGAGGTGCTGGCGGAAGGCCGGGTCGTCGTCGAGGTGGATTTCCTCGTAGGAGAGACCCTTCGAGTCGAGCAGCGTCTTCGCCCGCACGCAGTAGCCGCACCAGCGGGTCGTGTAGATCCGGATCGTCGCCACCGTCTAATTAGTAACGAATCGGAGTGCGATTACGTTCCCGCATGGTTGCGGCCGTCCGCAGGGTCAGCCGTTCAACACCTCGGCTGCACGGAGCGCCGGCATGCCGATGCGGAAGGTAGCGCCGGAGCCGGGCGTGCTCTCGACCTCGATGGTGCCACCGTGGGCGTCGACGATCGCCTTCGTGATCGAGAGCCCGAGCCCCGTGCCCGGGATGGCGCGGGCGGTCGCCGTCGGGGAACGGAAGAACGGCTCGAACAGCTGCTCCTGCTCGTCGGGAGGGATGCCCTTGCCGCTGTCGGCGATCTCGAACACGGCCCGGTCGCCGCCGGTCGCGATCCGGGCGGCGACGCGCCCGCTATGGGGAGTGAACTTGACCGCATTCGAGACGAGGTTGTCGAGCACCTGGCCGAGCCGCCTCTCGTCGCCGTACACGAAGGCGGCTTCGTTGCTGGTGAGCGTGAGGTCGATGTCCTTCGCGTCCGCCGCAGGGCGGGCGGCGTCGATCGCGTGCTGCGCGAGCGAGCGCAGGTCGACCTCGTCCCGGTCGAGCGCGAGCGGGCCGCGCTCTGCCTCCGCGACGAGAAGCAGGTCGCCGACGAGGTCGATCAGCCGGTTCGTGCTCCGCTGGACGGTGGCGAGGTAGGACGTCTGCTCCTCCGTCAGGTTGTCGGGGTCGTCGTCCATGAGCAGCTCGAGGTAGCCGATGATCGAGGTCAGCGGCGTCCGAAGCTCGTGCGAGACGATCGCGACGAAGTCGTCCCGGAGCCGGACGAGCTCGTCCGTGCGGGCGGCGTGATCGCGGTCGATCCGTCCGGCGCGGCGCTCGAGCTCGAACTGCCAGATCAGCAGGACGACGACGAGCCCGGCGGCGACGGCAGCGGCGATCAGCGTGGCGCGCGCGCGCGGGTTCGCGACGTCGGTTGCGTGAGCCTGGCGTGCGATCTCGTCGCTGATCACGGCCTGGAGGCGGCGCTGCGACGCCTGCACCAGCTGCTGTTCGGCAGCAGAGATGCCGCCGCTCCGGCCGACGTCGTTGAAGACGCTGGTTGCGTTGTGCAGATACGCGGTGTAGGCGGCGCGGAGCCGGGCCGCCTCTGCGCTGTCGTTTGCCTTGAGGTTCGAGAACGCGGCCCGGGCATCCGCGAGCGCCTGCCGATGCTGCGCGACGAGAGGAGCGGTCACCGCCCGAGCGGCGTTGGCCTCCTCGAAGACGTTCTGGAGCTGGAACGCGACCGTGGAGAGCGTCTCCGTGCGCAGCGTCTGGCGCTGCATGCCGGCGGAGTGGTGGAGGAAGATGCCGCCGACGGCGGCCAAGGCGATCGCGGCCGCGAGCGACACGGCGATCGCGAGGTATGCGAGGCGCTGGCGGTGCTCGCCGAGCCAGCCTCGCCTCCGGGGCGTCGTCACCATCCGAGCGACAGCTTACGCAGGCGGTCCGCGGTCCTGGCGTCGCCCGCGCCCCTCCCTAGACTGGCGGTGCGATGAGAGGGCGTTCCTACAAGACCGAGGCGGTCGTGCTGCGGTCGATCCGGTTCGGCGAGGCCGATCGCGTCCTCCACCTCTACACGCTCGACCGGGGGCGGGTCGGTGCGGTCGCGAAGGGCGTCCGCAAGACCACCTCGCGTTTCGGGGCACGGCTCGAGCCGCTCTCCCACGCGGAGCTCCTGCTCCACCAGGGCTCGGGCGAGCTCCACACCGTCACGGGTGCCCAGCTCATGCGTGCGCACGGGGCTGCGCGCGAGGACTACTACCGGCTCTCGGTCGGGCTGATCGGCGCGGAGGCGATGCTCCGCCTCTTCAGCGAGCAGGAGCGGAACGAGCGCGCGTTCACGGCGCTCACGCGCTTCCTCGACCTCCTGGACGAGGCGCCGCACGCGGCCGACCGGCCGGCTCTCGACCCGCTCGGCCTCTCGTTTCAGCTGAAGCTGCTCTGGTTGTCGGGCTACCTGCCGCACCTGACGAGCTGCGCGGAGTGCGGTGCCGACGGCGCGACGCTCGTCGGCTACTCGCCGCGCGCGGGCGGTGCCGTCTGCCGGGCCTGCGCCGGGAGGACGGAGGCGCTCGCGCTCGGCGCCGACGGGGTCGCCGGGATCGAGACCCTGCTCGCCCATCCACTCGCCGATGCAGCGCCGCTCGGCCTCTCCGAGCGCGCCCGCCGCGACGCGCTCCGGGTCGTGACCGCGTCGTACGAGTACCACGGCGGCTTCCGCCTGAGGACGCTCAGCGCGTGACACGAGACCTCGCCGGCGTCACCGTGCTCGAGGAGTGCCGAGGCCGCGGCCTCGGGCTCGAGCTCGTGCGCGAGATCGCCGAGAACGGGCCGCAGGCCGGGCGCCGCTGGGTGCTCCACACGCGGGACATGCACGGCCTCGACGAAAAGCTCGGCTTCGGCCCGGACGAGCGCCTGATGGAGCGCCCGGTCAGCCCGCGCGAGAGAGCAGCGAGAACTGCATCGAGCCGTGCTCGCAGACGCTCGTTACCGGCTTGATCGGAACGTCCACGGTGCCGCCGCCGGTTGCCTCGATGCGCAGCGTGATCGCGATCGGCTCGCAGGGGCCGGATTGCGGCTCGCCGCTGCCGGGGACGTCGGGTGAGAAGCGCGCCTGCGCGGTCGCCGAAGCACCGGGCGGGAGCTCGACGCGCGCCGCGGTCTGGGTGCCCGGCCGGGCAGCCGACTCGTGCGTCGGCAGGGCGACGCCGTCCTTGGCGAGCAGCTGGACCGCGGGCAGGCCGCTGACGAAGCAGGGGGCCGAGCTCGTGTTCGTGAGCCTCAGCAGGTAACTGATATGGCCGGCTCCGGCGCTGCCGGCAAGCACCGTGAAGATGCCGCCGAGGTCTTGGCCCGTGCACGCGGCGGCGCTGAGACGTCCGGTCGTCGTGCTCCCGGTCGTCGTGCTGCCCGCCGTGGTCTGGGTGACCGTGACCGTGCGGATCACCGTGACGGTGGTCGTCGGCGAGCCGCCGCAGCCTGCGGCCCCGAGCGCTACGAGAACCGCGCCGGCGAGGGCGGCGCGCGTCACGCGCCTTTCGGCGAGTGCCACGGCCGATCGAGCGCGTCGTCGAGCCACGCGCGCACGCCGGCGATCGGCAGCCGCTCCTGCGCGAGCGAGTCGCGGTCGCGGACGGTCACCGTCTCGTCTTCGAGCGTCTGCTCGTCGATCGTGAATGCCCACGGGGTGCCGATCTCGTCCTGGCGCCGGTAGCGCCGCCCGATCTGGCCGCTGTTGTCGTGCTCGACCACGTGGCGCCGTCGCAGCTCCTCGTAGAGCGCGCGCGCTTTACCCGCCATCGCCTCGTCGCGGGGTATCAGCGGCAGGATCGCCGCCGTGACCGGCGCGATCTTCGGATGGAGGCGGAGCACCGTCCGCTCACGATCGCCGACGACCTCCTCGTCGTACGCGTCGCAGAGGAACGCGAGCATGATCCGGTCGATCGACACCGCCGGTTCGACCACGTGCGGCGTGTAGCGCTCGCCGTCCGGGCCGACGTACTCGAGCGTCGTGCCCGAGTGCTCGGTGTGCTGCGTGAGGTCGAAGTCGCCGCGGTTCGCGATGCCCTCGAGCTCCTGCCAGCCGATCGGGTAGAGGTATTCGAGGTCGCTCGTGCCACTCGAGTAGTGGGAGCGCTCCGCGGCGTCGTGCTCGCGGACACGGAGGTTCGCCTGCCGCAGGCCGAGCCCGAGATACCACTCGACCCGCTGCTCGATCCAGTAGCGGTACCACCGCTCGGCCTCGTCCGGCGGGACGAAGTACTCCATCTCCATCTGCTCGAATTCGCGCATCCGGAAGAGGAAGTTGCCGGGCGTGATCTCGTTGCGGAACGACTTGCCGACCTGCGCGATCCCGAACGGCGGCTTGCGGCGCGCGAGCTGGAGGACGTTCTTGAAGTTGACGAAGATGCCCTGCGCGGTCTCGGGACGGAGGTAGGCCGTCGAGCTCGCGTCCTCCATCGCGCCGACCTGGGTCTGGAACATGAGGTTGAACTGGCGCGGCTCGGTGAGGTCGCAGTCGGGCCCTTCGCCGGGGCGCTTGCTCGGCTTGCGGCCGCACTGCGCGTCCTCGAGCCGGTCGGCGCGGAAGCGGAGCTTGCACGTGCGGCAGTCGATCAGCGGGTCGGAGAAGCCGCCGACGTGACCGGACGCCTCCCAGACGCGCGGGTTGAGGATCACCGCGGAGTCGAGTGCGACGATGTCGTCGCGCTCCTGCACCATCGCGCGCAGCCAGAGCGAGCGGATGTTGTTCTTCGTCAGGACGCCGTAGTGGCCGTAGTCGTACGTCGAGCCGATCCCGCCGTAGATCTCGGAGGACGGGAAGACGAAGCCGCGCCGCCGGCAGAGCGACACGATCTTGTCCATCGTCACGGCCGGCGCGGTCTCACTCACGCGGCTGAGGGTACCGGGCCGCGAAGGGCCCCCTCGCCTCCAACGGTTCCGTTGAGGAGAATTCGGTCTTCCGTGATGGAGATTCCAGCCTCGCGTCACACCTGCCGGCGTACGCTCGGGGAGATCCCCGGGTGGGTGGGGGTTAGGGATGGGGCCCGAGGACGCGTCCGGGAAAGACGTGTCCTACAGAGGCGTGTCGCTCCGAGCCCAGGCGGTGCCGCACCCGTGCAGGGGCATGGCTAGAGTCGCGGCGATGGCGAGCACGCCGGCGATCGCGGCGGCCGAGCGGGCCGGGATGCGGTTCGAGGTGCACGCCTACCAGCACGACGCGGACGCCGAGTCGTACGGGCTCGAGGCCGCCGAGAAGCTCGGCGCAGACCCG
>DATFMW010000379.1:0-4318 GCA_035266765.1 Gaiellaceae bacterium
CCGGTCTCCTCGTCGGAGGTGACGCGAAACGTCGGATCCTCCTCGGCGAGCCGTGCGAGCCCTGCGGAAAGCTTGTCCTGGTCGGCCTTGGACCTCGGCTCGACGGCGACCGAGATCACCGGCTCGGGGAAGGTCATCGACTCGAGCACGATCGGCGCGTTGTTGGCGGCGAGCGTGTCGCCGGTGGTCGTGGACTTCAGCCCGACCCCCGCGGCGATCTCGCCGGCGCCGATCTCCTCGCGCTCCTCGCGGTGGTTCGCGTGCATCTGAAGGATGCGCCCGATCCGCTCGGTCTTGCCGGTGCTCGTGTTGAGGACGCGGTCGCCCGCCTTGATCTGTCCCGAGTAGACCCGGAAGTACGTCAGCTTGCCGACGTACGGATCGGACATGACCTTGAAGGCCAGGGCGGAGAACGGCGCGTCGAGCGTCGCTGCCCGCTCCAACCCGGCCTCGCTCTTCGGGTCGATGCCCTGCACGGGCGGCACGTCGAGCGGGCTCGGAAGGTAGTCGACGACGGCGTCGAGCAGCGGCTGCACGCCCTTGTTCTTGAAGGCGGAGCCGAGCAGCACGGGCGTGATCTCGTCGGCGAGCGTGGCGGCGCGCACGGCGCGCCGGATCATGTCGGCGGTGACCGAGGACTCGTCCTCGATGTACGCCTCGAGCACCTCGTCGTCGAAGTGCGAGATCGCGTCGATCAGCTGGTGGTGGTACTCGTGCGCCTGCTCGGCGAGCTCGGCCGGAATCTCGATCACCTCGCGCTCCTGCCCGAGGTCGTCCTTGTAGACGGTCGCCTGCATCTCGACGAGGTCGACGACGCCGCGGAACCCGTCCTCGGCGCCGATCGGCAGCTGAATCGGCACCGGGTTGGCACCGAGCCGGTCGCGCATCGACTGGACGGAGGCGAAGAAGTTCGCGCCGGTGCGGTCCATCTTGTTGATGAACGCGATGCGCGGGACGTGGTACTTGTCGGCCTGGCGCCAGACCGTCTCGGACTGCGGCTGGACGCCGGCGACCGCGTCGAACACGGCGACCGCGCCGTCGAGGACGCGCAGGCTCCGCTCCACCTCCACGGTGAAGTCCACGTGCCCGGGCGTATCGATGATGTTCACCCGATGGTCGCGCCAGAACGCCGTCGTGGCGGCCGACGTGATCGTGATGCCCCGCTCCTGCTCCTGGGCCATCCAGTCCATCGTCGCGGCGCCCTCGTGCACCTCGCCCATCTTGTGGGTGCGGCCGGTGTAGTAGAGGATCCGCTCGGTCGTCGTCGTCTTGCCCGCGTCGATGTGGGCCATGATCCCGATGTTGCGGACGCGGTCGAGGCCGACGGCCGTCTCGTGAGTCTTCGTGCTCAAAAGTCTCCCTCTCTCCGTCTACCAGCGGTAGTGCGCGAAGGCCTTGTTGGCCTGCGCCATCCGGTAGACGTCGTCCTTGCGCTTGAACGCCCCACCCTGCTGGTTGAGCGCGTCCATGATCTCGTTGGCGAGCTTGTCGCTCATGCCCTTCTCGCGGCGCTCGCGCGCGTACGTCACGAGCCAGCGCACGGCGAGCGTGCGGGCCCGGCGCTGCGGCACCTCGACGGGAACCTGGTAGTTCGCGCCGCCGACGCGGCGGCCGCGGACCTCGAGCACCGGCGTGACCGTCTTCACGGCCTGCTCGAGCACCTCGATGGGCGGACGGCCCGTCTTGACGCCCACGGTGTCGAGCGCCTCGTAGACGATCTTCTCGGCGATCGACTTCTTGCCGTCGAGCATCACCTTGTTGATCACCTGCGAGACGAGCGGCGAGCTGTACACGGAGTCCGGCTCGACCGGCCGGGCCTGGATCTCTGCACGACGCGGCACTACGACCCTCGCTTCGCGCCGTACTTCGAGCGGGCCTGCTTCCGATCGGAGACCCCGCCCGTGTCGAGCGCGGCGCGGATGATCTTGTAGCGGAAGCCCGGCAGGTCCTTGACGCGGCCGCCGCGGACGAGCACGACCGAGTGCTCCTGCAGGTTGTGGCCCTCGCCCGGAATGTACGCGCCGACCTCGACGCCATTCGTGAGCCGGACACGCGCGACCTTCCGAAGCGCCGAGTTCGGCTTCTTCGGTGTGGTCGTGTAGACGCGCGTGCAGACGCCACGCTTCTGCGGCGAGCCGGCGAGCGCGGGTGTCTTCGTCTTCGCCTGGGGTGCCTTGCGGCCCTTCCGGACGAGCTGGTTCACGGTCGGCATGAGGCTACGTTCTTTCGTTTCGGGGCAATCACAAAGATACGGCCGGCTGGGGTCGTGCCCCTGCCAACCGCCTGCGGCATGGTAGCGGAGGTCTACGGGAGCGTCAAACCGCACACCCATGCGGAAATCCCCCTTTGAAACCATACCTTCGCCGGGAAGTCCGAACTACAGTGAGACGCGCCCGGCCGTCCGGCCGGCAGTTGCCTGCCTCGCTGACGTGAATCACCTGCTCATCGGCATTTCGGTGGTGCTCGGCACCTGTGTCGCGTTGCTCGCGGTGCTGCTCGCGATGCTGGGGCCGCGGACGCGACGGCGGGGCGACGAGCGGGTCGGCGAGGTCGTGCGGACGCTCGAGCTGCGCATGGACGAGCTCGCATCGCAGCTCGCCGGCGCCGTCGCCCGGGCCGAGGAGGAGGGGCGCCAGAACCGGTTCCTCGCCGGCATCGCCGGGACGATCGACCTGGACGAGGTGCTCGGCCGGACGCTCGAGGCGGCGGCGGCGCTGCCCGGCGCCGCTGCGAGCGTCGTGCAGCTCGACACGCCCGGCTCGAGCCCCGTCGTCGCCGCGCGCGGTCTCCCGGACGAGGAGGCGGAACGGCGGCCGATCGCCGACCCGCCCGACGGCCGTTCGCCGCAGGCGATCGACGTCCACTACCGCTACGCGGAGACAGACCTCGAGGACGGCGAGCCCATCCGGTCGGGACTCGCCGTGCCGCTCGTGGACGAGGCCGGGCGGCTCGGCTATCTGAGCGTGTTCACGCGCGACGGCGACCACCGCTTCGGCGGCGAGGACGTGAAGCGGCTCGAGGAGCTCGCCGTCCGCGCCGCCCCGGCGATCGAAAACGCGCGCCGCTTCCGCGAGGCGCGCCAGCTCGCCGATCTCGACGCGCTGACCGGCCTCCACAATCGCCGCTTCTTTCACGAGACGCTCGCCCGCGAGGTCGCCCGCGCGCACCGCTACGACCGGAGCCTCGCACTCGTCATCTTCGACCTCGACGACTTCAAGGAGGTCAACGACCGGATCGGCCACCTCGCCGGCGACACCGTGCTCGCCGAGGCGGCCGAGCGCATACAGAGTGTCGTCCGCGCCGCCGACGTCCCGTGCCGGATCGGCGGCGACGAGTTCGCGGTGATCGCTCCCGAGTCGCCGATCGACGCCGTGAACCTGCTCGCGTCGCGGATCCAGGAGGCGATCTCCAAGCATCCCATCGGCCAGGTGGGCCATCTGTACTTCTCCGCCGGCGTAGCCGAGCTCCGCCCCGAGGACGACTCGATCGCCCTCTTCGAGCGCGCCGACGAGGCCCTCTACCGCGCCAAGGGCGCGGGCAAGGGCCGCACCATGAGCGCCTAGTAGGGGGAACCAAGGTTCCCCCTACGGGACCCCCTCCTTCGGCGGGGAGTGCCGTGGGGTCGGTGGGGCTGCGGCGAGAGCGCGGTCTCGCCTCCGCCGCCAGAGCGTTCTCGCCCAAGAGTGGATTCGGAAGGAACCGCGGTGTCGTCGCGGCCGGTCGTGCCTGCGGCAGGACCAGCCGCTGGTTCGGCCTCCGGCTAAGCCCGCTGCGCGAGGCTTGGCCTCCGACCCGGGCGGCTGCGCGCCTCGCCACGGTTCAGGCCTCGGGCTAACGCAGCCGCAGGCGCGTTAAGACGAGGCGAACCAGCGGTTGCGCCCGGCCCCGGTGGGCCGCGCGCGACCGCGCCCGGGCAGGCAATCCGTCCAGATCCATGCTTGGTCGAGCGCGCTCCCGTCCGCGAAGGGGCGACCGCGCTCGCCCCGCAGCGCCACCGCCACCACGCCACGCGCGCCGAAGGAGGGGAGCCCTGAGGGGAACCAAGGTTCCCCTCAGATACGGAGGAACGGCAGGTACTGGACGAGGTCGATCGCGGACGGCTGGGGCAGGTCGTCGCGGACGCACGTCGTCGTGTCGAGCGCGGTGTGTTGGCGGAGGATCGTCCAGCGCTCGAACGCCTGGCCGCGGGCAAAGCTGCGGAGCGCGGCGACGATCGACGGTCGCGCCTTGCCGAGCGGCACGGCGCCGAGCGGGAGCGAGTCGTCGACCGCCTTCACCGTGACCGTGCCCTCGGCCGTCCGGACGACGGTCTTCGCGC
>DATFMW010000380.1:0-2655 GCA_035266765.1 Gaiellaceae bacterium
AGGAGAAGGACCGATGGAGACCACCGACACGATTCGCCCGGCACGACGGCTCGCCCGCCCGCGTGAGGGCCGCTGGCTCGGCGGCGTGGCCGCCGCGCTCGGCGAGTATTTCGACCTCAGCCCGGCGATCTACCGGGTCGCGTTCGTGGCGCTCGCCCTCGCCGGCGGCACGGGCATCCTGCTCTACGTCGCCGCCTGGCTCGTGATCCCGGACGCGGACGAGGACAGCTCGGTCGCCGAGCGGATGCTGCGCGACCACGCCGACCGCCCCTCGCGCGCGATCGGGCTCGCCCTGATCGCGTTCGTCGCGATCCTCGGCCTCTCGGAGGCGCGCTGGTGGCCGAGCCCCGGCAACCTCTGGCTGGCCGTCGCACTCGGGATCGCCGCCCTCGTCTGGTGGGGGGCGAGCCCGCGCGGCGCAGCCGCGCGGCACGACGTGGCCGGTGTACCCCTGCCCGCCCGGCGCCGGCGGTCGCTGTTCGCCGTCGCCACCGGCACGCTCCTCGCCGGCTCGGGGATCGTCGCGCTGCTCGACGCGACCGGCGTCTGGAACGTCGACTGGCGGATCGTGCTCGGCGCGATGGTGATCGTCACCGGCGGGCTCGTCGCCGCCGGGGCGGCCGCCGGGCTCCGCGTCGTCGGCGTCGCCGGCCTCGGCGTCGTGCTCCTCGCAGCGCTCGCGCTCGTCCTCGCCGTCCGCGTCCCGGTGTTCGCCGGCTGGGGCGACCACACGGCGCACCCGACCACGGCCGCCGGGATCGCCTCGACGTACGAGTTCGGCGTCGGCCGCTACGTCGTCGACCTGCACGACGTGGCGCTCCCGGTCGGCGAGACGCGCGTGAAGACGACGCTCGGGGTCGGCTACCTGCTCGTCAAGGTCCCCCGCGACGCGACCGTCGAGGTCGACGGCCGCGCGAGCGTCGGCAACGTGCGCCTGCTCGGGCGCGAGGACAACGGCGGCTCCGTCCACGAGCACGTCACGGCGACGGGCTCCCGCCCGGCCCGCGTGCTCGTCCTCGACAGCCGCATCGGGCTGGGCCAGTTGGAGGTCGTACGCGGGTGAGCTCCGTCTCCGGCCGGTTCTCCGTCGCGCTCCCCCGGTTCGCCCGCGAGGAGCGCGACCGCGTCGTCGCGGGCGTGTGCACCGGCGTCGCGGAGACGCTGAGCGTCGACCCGACGCTCGTTCGCCTCGTGTTCGCGCTGCTCGCGTTCGCGAGCGGCGCCGGCATCGTCGCCTATCTCGGCGCGTGGGCACTGCTGCCTGCGCCCGGCGCGCCG
The DNA here is from genome assembly GCA_035266765.1 of Gaiellaceae bacterium. Taxonomy (GTDB): domain Bacteria; phylum Actinomycetota; class Thermoleophilia; order Gaiellales; family Gaiellaceae; genus Palsa-739. The sequence continues at coordinate 1,279 of DATFMW010000380.1, forward strand.
CTCCCCTCGCGCTCCCGCCGAATCGCGGGGACGGTCCTGCTCGTCTGGTCGGCGGTGCTCACCCTGCGCGGTCTCGGGCTCTCGGACACGCTCGTCTGGCCGCTCGCACTCGCGGCCGCCGGGTTCGCGCTGCTCGGCGGCGCGGTCGTGACCGGCCTCGACGACCGTCGAGCCCGCGTCGCCGGAGTCGTGCTCGTCGTTGCCGGCGCAGTCGTGTTCCTCGACCGGAGCACGCACGGCCACCCGCGGGCGCTGATCGCCCCGGGCGCGGCCGCGATCGCCCTCCTGCTCGTCGTCGGCCCGTGGGCGTGGCGGCTGTCGCGTGAGCGCGACGCCGAGCGGGCAGAGCGGATCCGGACGCAGGAGCGGGCGGACTTCGCCGCTCGCGTCCACGACTCCGTCCTCCAGACGCTCGCCCTGATCCAGCGCGAGCCGGGCGACGCGCGGCGGGTGGCGACGCTCGCCCGCCGCCAGGAGCGGGAGCTGCGCGCCTGGCTCTACCCCGACCGGGAGCCGGCCACGACGGGCACGCTCGCGGACGCGGTCGACCAGGCGGCGGCCGAGATCGAGGAGCTGCACGGCGTCCGGGTCGAGGTCGTGCGCACCGGCGACGTGCCGTGCGACGAGCGGGTGCGGGCACTCGTGCTTGCCGCGCGCGAGGCGATGGCGAACGCGGCGAAGCACTCCGGCGCCGACGAGGTGTCGGTCTTCGTCGACGCGGCGCCCGAGCGGGTGGCGCTGTACGTGCGCGACCGCGGCGCCGGGTTCGACCAGGCGGCGGTGCCGGCCGACCGGCGCGGGATCGCGCACTCGATTCGCGGGAGAATGGAGCGCGTGGGCGGAACCGCGCAGGTCGTCTCTACGCCCCGCGAGGGCACCGAGGTTGAGCTGCGGCTGCCGGAGGAGGAGTCGTGAGTCTGCCGCTCCGCCGCGTCGTGCTCGTCGACGACCACGACCTGTTCCGGGCCGGCGTCCGCGCGGAGCTCGGATCGACGGTCGAGATCGTGGGGGAGGCCGCCTCGGTCGCCGACGCCGTGCCGCTGATCAAGGAGCTCGACCCCGACGTCGTCCTCCTCGACGTCCACCTTCCCGACGGAGGGGGCCAGGCGGTGATCGTCCAGGTGGCGCCGGAGCGGCCGGGCGTCCGCTTCCTCGCCCTCTCGGTCTCGGACGCGGCGGAGGACGTGATCGGCGTGATCCGGGCGGGCGCGCGCGGCTACGTGACGAAGACGATCTCGGGCGAGGAGCTGACCGAGGCCGTGCACCGGACCGCCGACGGCGACGCGGTCTTCTCGCCGCGGCTGGCGGGTTTCGTCCTGGACGCGTTCGCCGGGACCATCGAGGTGGCGCAGGTCGACGAGGACCTCGACCGGCTCA
>DATFMW010000381.1:0-6600 GCA_035266765.1 Gaiellaceae bacterium
GGCCGGATCCTGCTCTGCCGCCACGAGAAGGCCGGCCGCGGCGAGTACTGGCTGCTGCCGGGCGGCGGCGTCAACGCAGGGGAGACCCTCGTCGACGCGCTCCACCGCGAGCTCGCCGAGGAGGTCGGAATCGGCGACGACCTCACGTTCGAGGGCCCCGTCGCGATCGTCGATTCGATCTCGCCGCAGCACACGTTCAGCTCGAAGCACGTCGTCCACATCATCTTCGCCGGCGACCTCTCAGGCCGCTCGCTCGAAGCTGCCACCTCGCAGGACGCAGCCGTCCGCGGGCACCGACTCTTCGACGACAACGAGCTCGACGCGATCGTCGTCCACCCGCCGATCCAGCGCTTTCTGCGCCACTGGGAGCCCGGTGACCCCGCCGTGTACCTCGGCGCGCTCTGGGCGCCGTAGACGTTCAGCCGACGGGGACGTCGAGGTCGTCTTCCGCCTCGGCGCGCAGCTCGTCCGCCCACGCCTCCAGGTGCGCGGTGACGGCGAGCTCGTGCGCCTCGTCGCCCGTCTCCCCGCGCGGCCGCTCGTCGAGCTCGCAGACCGTCCGCTCCCGGCCGTAGACGACGAGCGTATCGCCGGCGCCGACGGGCGTCGCGCCCGCCGGCGCGCCCGCCTAGATGGTTGATGCCACGAGATCGCCTGTCCCGGGGCGTGGGCTGGTGCGTCTGGGGCGCCGTGGCGGGCGCTCGCCGCTGCTGGTGGCAGCGGTGAGCGGTCGACGGGGCGAAGCGCAGGCTCGTTGGAGGCTGGCTCCGCCGGCCGCAGACGGGCCGAAGCGGCCCAGGAGTGCCAGACTGCGCAGCCGGACGCGCGCGATCGTGGCATCAACCATCTAGCCGCCTCGCGCCCGGTGAATCCCCAGCACGACGATCCCCTCGTCGCGGAGCTCCAGCTCGCCGAGTGTCCGGTGGGCGACCCAGTCGCCGGACCGGACGGCCAACTCGAGCACCCGGTACCCGTGCTCCAATTCGAGCAGACCCGCATAGTCGCGGAGCTCGAGATCTGTCCACCGCGACAGGAGGCGCGCGATCAGCGGCGACAGGCGACGGTCGACCCACCGGCTCCGCGCCACGGCGAACAGGAACGTGAGACCGAGCACGACGACGAGCAGAGAGGCGATTGCGAGCACGGTCTGTCTTTCCACTACCCGCGGCGAGCGATTGTCTACCGTCCGCACGGACGGGGTAGGCTCGATGTGTTGCCTCCGCTGAAACGCGTCTCGATCCAGGACTATCGCGCGGCGAGGGAGCTCGCCTTCGAGCCGGGTGCCGTCTGCGCACTCGTCGGCGAGGCCTCGAGCGGCAAATCGACCGTCCTGACGGCGATCTGGACGCTCTTGGAGGCCGCCGCGCCGCCCCCGACGATCGACGACCTCTCACGCGACACGCCGGGCAAGCGGATCCACCTCGAAGCGGACATCGGGGCCAGGACGATCTTCCTCGACGCGAAGCCGCCCGACACCCTCAACCTCAACCGGGCCGGAGCGCCGCCGGTGCTCTTCCTGCCGGCCAACCTCCGCTCACGGACAATGGCCGCCCCGGCGACCGGCCGCGGCGCCGCCGACGCCGCCGAGCTGCTGCGGCCGCCCTCGGCCGACCACCACTGGGCGGCTGCCGACGGCGGCCTCCAGCTCATCGCCGGGATGGAGAAACTGCTCGACTCGAACCTCCGCCGCTTCGTGCTGCTGATCGAGGAGCCCGAGCTCTACCTGAGCCCGCACGCACAGCGGCACCTGTACCGCGTGCTGCGCAGCCTGGCGCAGCGCGGCAACCAGATCCTCTACTCGACGCACGCGCCGGTCTTCCTCAGCGTCGACCGGCTCGAGGAGCTGGCGCTCGTCCGGCACACGCACGGAACCGGGACGACGCTGTTCCAGCCGCACGCGCTCGCCGCGGCCGAGAGCTTCCGCGCGCTGTCGGAGTTCGACAACGACCGTGCCGAGCTCTTCCTCGCCCGCTCCGCGCTGCTCGTGGAGGGGCGGACCGAGAAGCTGGCGTTCCCGCTCATCTTCGACGCGCTCGGCGTGGATGTCGACAAGGAAGGGATCCTCGTGCTCGAGTGCGGAGGGAAGGGCAACATCCCGCTCTTCGCCCGCATCTGCAACGCCTGCGACGTGCCCTACGTCGTCGTCCACGACCGCGACGCCGAGCGGAGCGTGCGGCCCGTGGCCTCCGAGCGCGTTGTCAACCGCCAGATTCGCGAGGTCGCAGGCAAGCGGCGCACGATCGTCCTCACACCCGACTTCGAGGCCGTCTCCGGCATCCGCTCCCGCGGCGGGAACCACAAGCCGCGCAAGGCGTTGCGGCACTACCGCAGGAACGGCGAGGTGCCGGAGCCGCTGAGGCTCGCGGTCGAGAAGGTCGTCCGCGCCGCCCAGGACTAGGTTCCCCTCAGTACCGTCCGCCGCGCATCCTGGCTCGCTCGGCGGAGATCGCATGTGCCCGCCGCTCGAGCGCGTCCCCGAGCGGCTCGAGCGCCGGTGGATCACCGCCGCTCCGGTGCGCGAGCGCCTGTGCGAGGAGCCAGTCGGCGAGCCACGGGTTCCGCGGCAGCAGCGGGCCGTGGAGGTATGTCCCGACGACCCGGCCCTGCCGGCACCCCTCGAAGCCGCTGACGCCGTCGTTGCCGAAGCCGGCGAGCACCCGCCCGAGCGGCTCTGCGTCCGGATCGAGCCGCGTGCGGCCCACGTGGTTCTCGAACCCGGCGATCGTCCAGCGGACGCCCGGCTCGAGCTCGCACTCGAGCAGGACGTCGCCGATCATCCGCCTGTCGCCCGCCGCCGTCTCGACCGGCAGGATCCCGACGCCCGGCATGTCCTCGCCGTGGAAGCCGCGGTACCCGCGCCCGAGCAGCTGGTAGCCGCCGCACACGGCGAGCACCGCAGCCCCACCCGCGACCGCCTCCCGCAACGGGTCCGCCTTCGCGGCGAGGTTCTCCGCAACGAGCAGCTGCTCGCGGTCCTGGCCACCGCCGACGTAGTAGAGATCGTGCGCCCCGGGAACGATCTCGTCGTCGAGCCCGAGCGGAGTGACGTCGAGCTCGTGCCCACGCAGCGCCGCCCGCCGCGCGAGCACGGCGATGTTGCCGCGGTCGGCGTAGATGTTGAGGTAGTCCGGGTAGAGATGCCCGACGCGGATCGCTGTCATCCGGCGCGCTCCCAGTAGGGCCGGGCGAGACCCCGCGCCGCGACGATCCGTTGCAGCGCGAGCATGGCCGTGTACGTCGGCAGGACGACGAGCTCACCACCTGCCGGCGTCAGCGCGAGCCCGCGGTCGAACGCGCGCGACAGATCCGGTTCCACCTCGACCGCGTCCTCGTCGAGACCGCCGTACGTGAACCGCAGCGCGAGCTCGGCAGCCCGGCCGCCGGTCGCGACGACGCGGTCGAGCCCCGCGAGGAGCGGCTCGAAGTCCACGTCCCAGATCCAGGAGACGTCCCGGCCGTCCGCGATCTCGTCGTTCAGCGCGACGACCACCGTCCTCGGCGGGCGACCGTCCACGAGGGTCCTGACGACCTCGTTCGCGCCTGCGGGATTCTTGATCAGCAGCAGGATCAGTTCCTTGCCTTCGACCGGGATGCGCTCGAAGCGACCGAACGCGGCACTGAAGCGGCTGAGCCCGGCTGCGATCTCGTCGAGCGAGGCGCCCAGCGCACGCGCGACCGCGGCGGCCGCGACCGCGTTGTAGACGTTGTAGAGGCCCGGCAGCGCCAGCTCGACACGACGCGTCCCTTCCGGCGTCGCCAGCTGGAAGACGGCCGACTCCAGGCCGTGCAGCTCGACGGCGCGGGCCGCGACGTCGAGCTGCGGCCGTGCGTGCCCGCAGCGCGGGCACCGATAGTCGCCGAGGTGCCCGACGTACGCGGCGGCGTACTCGTACGGGGCCCCGCAGCGGATGCAGTACTTCGAGTCGGCCGCGTGCTGGAGCGCGGGCCGCGCGCGCCGCGGATCGTCGAGGCCGAACGCCGTCACCGGCTCGTGCGCCTCCGCGAGGCCCGCGAGCTGGGGGTCGTCGCCGTTGACGACGAGCCGGGCACCAGCAGGCAGCCCCGCAACCGCGTCCCGCCAGCGCTCCGCCACGAGCTCGAGCTCCCCGTAACGGTCGAGCTGATCGCGGAAGAGATTCCCGAGACAGACGACCCGGGGCCGAACGCGTCGCGCCACCTGCGGCAGCGCCGCCTCGTCCACCTCGAACAGACCGAGCTCGGCCCCGTCGGCCGCGAGCAGCGTCGACGCGACCCCGGAGACGAGGTTCGCGCCCGCCGCGTTGTGGGCCAGCCGGAGGGTGGGGCGGAGGATCTCGGCGGCCATCGCCGTCGTCGTCGTCTTCCCGTTCGTCGCGGAGACGAGGGCCGTCCCGGCCGGAAGCCGCGCCGCGAGCCGGTCGATCGCGTTCGGGTCGAGCCGGGAGAGCAGCTTGCCCGGCACCGTCGTGCCACCGCCCGCCCCGACGAGCCGCGACAGGGTCGCGACGGCACGCGCTGCGGCGACCTCGACTGCGAGCGGCACGGACGGGCGCACGCCGCGAGGGTACGCGAGCGAGACGCTTCTTCGCATGCGTGCCCCGGACGGGAATGCTCCGGACGGGGGAAGACCGCCGGCCAGGCCGCGCTCCTACCGTACGCGGATGGCTCGTCACCCCCGTCGACGAGCCCGCTACGGTCGAGCGCCAGGCAGCGCTCGTCGCCGGCTGAGCCAGGCTGAGCACCCAGACGGGGGATCCGGGGTAGCCCGGAGCACGGTGCTCGGGTCCGTCCATCCGGGGGAGGAGCGGCCTTCCCGACGCTCCTACGCTCTGCGCGAAGTTCATACCTGCGGCCCGCGCAAGGAGCGCGGGAAAGGGGACGTAATGCACGGACGCAACGAATCCCATGGCGCCACGAAGCGAGGGAACGCAACGTGGGGCCGAGGCTCGAACGAAAGGCTACGGACCGGCTGGCTCCACCGCCGCAGCATCGTGCTGCTGGCGGCGCTGGTCGCTGCCCTTGTGGTCCCGCTCAGCGCGGGTGCCGCCACGGGCAGGTTCGGCGGCTTCTGGCACAGCACGGTGACCTACCCCGCCGGCTCGTTCCTGGCCCAGGTCCAGGCGAACCCGACCACGACCTACCGAGTGATCGTCCAGGTCCAGTCCAGGCAGCGTGAGCACGCCGTCACCGGCTGGGCCGGAACCTACGGCAGAGCTCACGCCTTCAGTCTGATCAAGGGCGTGAGCCTCAGACTCCCCGGGTGGGCGATCCTGTTCGTCGCCCAGCACAAGAACATGTTCGGCGGCGTCACGGTGACGCCCGACCTGCCGATGCAGACGCTCAGCGCGCCTGACAACGGCTCGGAGATGCAGTGGCCGACGACGGTGGGGGCAAACGCCCTCTGGTCGCATCCCGCCGTCCCGTGTCCGGTCGACTCGACCGGCACGAAGATCGACTCGCAGTGTCAGGACGTTCCGGCGTACAACGCGCCGCAGGCACCTGCGATCGCGATCGTCGACACCGGCATCGATCCGACGAAGGCGGCGGACTTCGGTTCCCGCATCGTGGCGAGCGTGGACTTCTCGTCGCTCTCGCCGGCCGGCGCGACCGGTGACCAGATGGGTCACGGCACGATGGTCGCCGGCATCGCGGCGGGTGCATCGGCGGAGGCCCCGGGCGTCGCGCAGAACGCGCCGCTCGTCGACGTCCGCACCGGTGACGGGCAGGGAGAGTCGCTCACGAGCGACGTGATCTCGGCCCTCGACTGGATCGACGCGAACAAGGCGACGTACAACATCCGCGTCGCGAACATGTCGATGGCGGGCAACCAGGCCACGAGCTTCCGGAACGACCCCCTCGACAAGGCCGTCGAGCAGCTCTGGCTCAACGGCGTCGTGGTCGTCGCGGCGGCCGGCAACAACGGCAACGCGGACGGAACGCCGTCTTCGATCGGCGCTCCGGCCAACGATCCGTTCGTGATCACGGTCGGCGGCACCGACCAGGCCAGCACCGTCACGCCGGCCGACGACACGCGCGCTCCGTGGTCGGCGTACGGTCGCACGATCGACGGCTTCGCCAAGCCCGAGATCTCCGCGCCCGCCCGCTACATGGTCGCTCCGGTGCCGATGGACTCGCTGCTCGCAACGACCGAGCCGAGCCGGATCGTCGCCCCGGGCTACATGTGGATGTCGGGGACGTCGTTCGCGGCACCGCAGGTCTCCGGTGCGGCGGCCGACATCCTGGCCCTGCATCCGACGTGGACGCCGGATCAGGTGAAGGGTGCCCTCATGGTGACCGCCTCGAAGACGGCTGACTCGACCGGCGGCACGGGTGTCGGCGAGCTGAACGCCGTCGCCGCGGCGATCGGCGTCGCCAATCCGCCGAACCCGAACCTCCACCTGAACGACTTCGTCACGACCTCGGCCACGAGCGGCGAGAACGTGTTCGACGCCGCCGCGTGGGCCGACTATGCGAAGGCCAACCCGTCCTGGGCTCCGGCCGACTACGCATCGTCCGACTGGGCCGTCTCTGACTGGGCCGTCTCTGACTGGGCCGTGTCCGACTGGGCCGTGTCCGACTGGGCCGTCTCTGACTGGGCCGTCTCTGACTGGGCCGTGTCCG
>DATFMW010000382.1:0-3121 GCA_035266765.1 Gaiellaceae bacterium
CTTTCCCGTACACATGGGAGTCCGTCGCCACGACGACGACCGGGGTTCCCTCGTCGAGGAGCGCGATCGGGCCGTGCTTCATCTCGCCGGCCGCATAGGCGTCCGACGGGGCGTACGCGACCTCCTTCAGCTTGAGCGCGCCCTCCAGCGCCACCGGCAGGCCCGCGTGGCGCCCGAGGAAGAGGAAGAACGGGCGGTCGAAGTGCCGGGCGGCGATCTCGTCGATCGGATGGTCGTGGGCGAGGAAGTGCCGGATCTTCGCCGGGAGCGCCTCGATCTCGGCTCGCAGCTCGGCGGCGCGGGCGGGCTCGATCGCTCCACGCGCCTCGGCGAACCGGATCGCCAGCAGGAAGAGGAGCGCGAGCTGGGCCGTGAACGTCTTCGAGGCCGCGACGGACACCTCGAGGCCGGCCCGGGTGAGCAACACCGCGTCCGCCTCGCGCGTGATCTGGGAGTCGGCCGTGTTCGTGACTGCGACGACGCGCGCGCCGGCGTCGCGTGCGAGCTGCAGCGCGGACAGCGTGTCGCGCGTCTCCCCCGACTGGGAGATGCCGATCACGAGCGTCTCCGGGTCGATGCGCCCGCGGCGATACAGCCACTCGCTTGCGATGTCCACCGTCACCTCGAGGCCGGCCCACTCCTCGAGCGCATGCCGGACGACGAGCCCCGCGTGGTACGACGTGCCGGCCGAGAGGATCATGACGCGACGTACGTCCGCGAGCCCGATACCGTCGAGGCCGGCCGAGTCGAGCTCGGCGGCAGCGCCGCGGACAGTGGCAGCGAACGACTCCGGCTGCTCGTGGATCTCCTTGAGCATGAAGGTGTCGTGCTCGCCCTTGCCGGCCGACTCCTCGTCCCAGTCGAGCAGGACGCGCTCCCGCTCGGCCGGCGCGCCGTCGGGGCCCACGGCCTCCGCCCGGCCGAGCGTGAGCGTGACGATGTCGCCGTCCTCGGGGAACTGGACGAGCCGCGTCTCGCCGGCGAACGCGGCCGGGTTCGAGGCCACGAAGACCTCGTCCTCGCCGAGACCGACCACGAGCGGACAGGCGTGGCGGGTCGCGACGAGCTGCGCCGGGTGGTCGCGGTGCATGACGACGAACGCGTAGTGGCCCTCGAGCACACCTGACGCCTCGCGCACCGCGGCGGCGAGGCCGCCGCTGTAGCACCGTTCGACCAGGTGCGCCACGACTTCTGCATCGGTCTCCGAACGAAATCGGTGGCCGTCGGCCGCAAGCTCGGCCCGAAGCGGACCGTGATTCTCGACGATCCCGTTGAGCACAAGCGTGAGCTCGCCGTCGACGCAGCCGCCGAGCGGATGCGCGTTCGCCTCGGTCACGCCGCCGTGCGTGGCCCAGCGGGTGTGCCCGAGGCCGCTGGAGGCCGGCGAGAGATCGCGGCCGAGGGCGCTCCGTAGGTTTGCGAGCGGCCCGACCGCGCGCACGCGCCGGATCCCGTCGGACTCGTGGAGCGCGATCCCCGCGGAGTCGTAGCCGCGGTACTCGAGCCGCGAGAGGCCGTTCAGGAGCATGGGCGTGCAAGCACGCAGTCCGACGTAGCCGACGATTCCGCACATGTGGCGGAGGCTAACCGGGGCCTCCAGCCGGCGGCACTCACCGAAAGTCCAGCCCGAGCAAGACCCTGTAACAGGAGAGAGCACCGGCCTTGACCGAGGTCGAGGTGGACCTCGACCTCCGTACCCGGTCAGCCGCCCATGCCCGTCATAGCTTGAGCCGCAGATGAATACGCAACTGCGGCAGCGGCGAACGGCAGTCCTCATCGCCTGCAAGAACGGCGAGGCGACCATTGGCAACTCGGTGCGCTCGGCGGTCGACCAGGCCGACGTCTACGTCGTCTCGGACGGCTCGACGGACGCGACCGCACGGGTCGCCCGGGAGGCCGGCGCGACGGTGATCGAGCGCGCGACGAGCGGCGGCAAGCCCGACGCACTGCGCGCCGGCAACCGCCGGGCTCGGCTCTCGACCCGCTACGACTACGTCGCCGTCCTCGACGACGACACGATCATCGAGCCCGGCTACGTCGACAAGCTCGTCGAGCGGATGGACACGGACGACGGCATCGCCGCCGCGTCCGGCCACATCGCCTCGGTCTGGGACCACGAGCAGCGCTGGAACCCGTTCGTCGCGATGCGCGCGTTCATGTACTGGTCGTACCAGGCGACGATCAAGCGCGGCCAGAACGCGCTCCGCGTCGTCAACGTGATCTGCGGCGCGAACACGATCTTCCGCTCCAACGTCTTCGCGAAGCTGATCGAGGACGACGCGCCGTACGCGATCGACGACATGTACTGGCTCGCCGAGATCGCGCGCCGCCGGCTCGGCCGCGTCGAGTACGTCCACCGGGCGCTGTCGTGGACGATCGACCCGCACACGTTCGGCGACTGGTACCGCCAGACGGTGCGCTGGTCGTGGGGCCAGTTCCAGTCCGTGCGGGGCCACCGCCTCGGCGTGCCGTTCAAGACCGACCGCAAGCGTGTCCTCGGCGTCCGCTTCTCGTGGTTCGACCTCGCGTACCTCGCTCTGCTCCTCGACTGGATCCCCTACATGCTCGAGCCGCTGCTGATCGCCCCGGTGATCATCTTCGCGAGCCACTGGATCAACCCGCTCTGGTTCGCGGTCTTCTACCTCGGCTCGACGTTCACCTGGGTCGCGATCGCCGCGGCGATGCTCCGTAAGCCCCGGCTGCTCCTCCTCGCCCCCGCGATTCTCGTCCTCGACCTCGTCTACCGCGTGACGATGCTGCACGCCGTCTACAAGACGCTCCGGCATCCGCGCAGCGAGACCTGCAAGTGGGACTCCCCCACCCGGTTCGCAACCAAGCCCACGATAGGAGATGCGGCATGAAAGCACTGATCACAGGCGGAGCCGGCTTCATCGGTTCGCACCTTTCCGACCTCCTCCTGGCCGACGGTGACGAGGTGTTCGTCATCGACGACCTCTCGACCGGCAGCCTGGAGAACGTCGCCCACCTTTCGGACAACCCCGACTTCCACCTCGTCGTCGACAGCGTGCTGCACCCGGCCGTCGTCGCCGAGCTCGTGAACAAGGTCGACGTCGTCTACCACCTCGCGGCCGCCGTCGGCGTGAAGATGATCGTCGAGCAG
>DATFMW010000383.1:0-4912 GCA_035266765.1 Gaiellaceae bacterium
TCGCGAACCGCGGGCGCGATTCCGTGGGCGGAGAAGACGAGGGGCGCTCCCACGGGCACCTCGCCGACGGCGTCGACGAAGATCGCGCCGCGCCGCTCGAGGTCGCTCACCACGTGCGAGTTGTGGACGATCTGCTTGCGAACGTAGACCGGGCTGCCGTAGTGGGAGAGCGCCCGCTCGACCGTCTCGACCGCCCGCTCGACGCCGGCGCAATAGCCGCGAGGCGAGGCGAGGCGAAGCTTGGTGACCACGTCGGGGCCACGATAGCCCGGACGTGTGAGATGTCCGTTAAGGGCCGGTCGCAGGACACGGCTCCTGGAGAGGAGAGAGCCCGCCGCTCCGGGGGGACGGCGCGGCGGGCTCTCTCCCGTTGCTCACCGCGACGCCGGTAGAGCCGGCCCGACCGCGGCGTGTATCGCCCAGTGCGGCGGAACCTATAGCGCCCCTCCGGGGCCGACAATGGGCCGTCCGGCCCATCTTTTCAACGGGGTCCCGTCGGCCTCACGGCGGAGAGACATCGGATCGTGCTCCGCCGGACCGACGGCCCGGGGGAACCGCAGGCAAGCTATGACTCCATTGGTGGAGACGACGCACTCGACCCGTGTTCTCGTGATCGACGACGAGGCGCCCATCCGCCTCCTGTGCCGCGTGAACCTCGAAGCAGAGGGGATGGAGGTGCTCGAGGCGCCGGACGGCTCGAGCGGGCTCGACCTCGTGCGCAGCGAGGTCCCCGACGTCGTGCTGCTCGACGTGATGATGCCCGTGCTCGACGGCTGGCACGTCGCCGAGCGCCTGCTCGAGGACGAGCGGACGGCGGAGATCCCCATCATCTTCCTCACCGCCCGCGCGGAGTTCCGCGACCGTGTCCGCGGCCTCGACATCGGCGGCGTCGGCTACGTGACGAAGCCGTTCGATCCGCTCGAGCTCGCGCCGCGCGTACGCGACCTGCTCGGCCGCCTCGAGCGCGGCGGCCGGGATGAGCTCCGCGGCGAGAAGCTCGCGGAGCTGCGCTCGCTGATGGACGCCGGCTGAGACGATTGATTCCAAACTGCCGCGGGCCCGGATGACGCCCCTGACGCGGCGCGGGATCGCCACGCTCGTCCGCAGCCCGTAGCGCTGCTACGAGCTGCGACCGGTCGTGTCGCCTCGCTTGGTCAGGGACGCCCCCGACCGGCACGTCACTTTGGAATCAATCGTCTAGTCAGCGCGCCGTCTGGGCGAGCACGCTGCCGCAGAGGACGACGGCCGCCCCGACGAGCTGCACGGGCGCGAGCGACTGCTGGAGCCAGAGCCAGGCGACGACCGTCGCGACGACCGGCTCGAGCATCGCGACGATCCCCACCCGTGTCGCGCTCACGTGCCGCAGCGCCGCGACGATCAGCCCGAACGGGGCGATCGTCCCGAGCACGACCACCCAGAGCACGAGCGCCCACACCGGCAGATGCCAGGCGGCGAGATGCCCCTCGAGCGACACCGTCTGCCCGACGGTGGCCGCCGGGAAGCTCCACCACGGCTGCACGACCGCCCAGAACACCGACGCGAACAGGAATCCCCACGCGAGCAGCGAGACCGTGTCCCGCGCGCCGACCTGGTGCTCGGCGAGGAGGAGGTACGCGGCGAAGACGACCGCCGAGACGAGCGCGAAGACGACGCCGAGCCCGTCGAGCGACGCACCGCTCCACAGCCGCACCATCAGGGTCAGTCCGGCGAGGGAGAGTCCGAGCGCGACCCAGACGCGTCGGCGGACGTGCTCGTGGCCGACGGTCCGCGCCCAGATCGCGACGAGCAGCGGGCCGAGATACTGGATCAGGAGGGCGATCCCGATCGCGAGCCGGTTGATCGCGAGGAAGTAGAAGAGCTGCACCCAGGCGACCCCCACGACGCCGAAGAGCGCGAGCCGCCGCCATTCGCGCGGCCGCAGCCGCAGCGAGCGGCGGTCGCGGGCGAGCGCGATCAGCGTCAGCCCGGCGAACGCGGCCGCGCAGCGCACCTCCGTCAGGCGCAGCGACGAGAGCCCCGACGAGAGCGCGACCTTCGCGACCGAGCCGTTGAAGCCGAAGAGTGCCGCCGCGACGAGAACCATGGCGTACCCGGCGACCGGCCGGCGAACGCGCGGCTCCGACGCCGCGACGACCCCTGTTGCCGCTGCCACTGCGCGAACCTATCCGAAGAATCGGGACGGAAGGATTCGAACCTTCGGCCTCTGCCTCCCAAAGGCAGCGCTCTAACCAGGCTGAGCTACGTCCCGACCGACGCAGTGTAGGCGTCCTACGACGCGGCCTCGATCGGCGGGCGCAGGCGGCTAACGTACGGGCATGCGGGTGTAGCTCAATGGTAGAGCTCCAGCCTTCCAAGCTGGCTACGCGGGTTCGATTCCCGCCACCCGCTTCGTCGTGTCGTGTCGTGTCGTCTTCGCCGTCACGGCATCGACGGCCGCCGGCGTTCCAGCTGCTCGAGACGGGAGACGACGTGGCGGCCGATCTCGGCGGTGAGCTCGAGCGGGAGGGAGCGGAAGTTGAGCCCGATGAGGAACTCGGAGCTGGCGGTAGGCCACGAGCGGACGACATCGGCGACCGCTTCGAACGACAGCCCGAGGCTCGGGTGACCGACGACGAGGTAGACCCCAGCTCCAATCGGCAGTCCCTTCGGCGACCGGATCGCGAGTCCCGACGCCGACAGGTTCGTGGTGGTGCAGACGTGCACGACGCCGTCCCGTTCGTCCTGCCAGGCGACGGGCAGCTCGATGTCGACTCGCGCGTTCCAGCGGCGGTTTTTCGTCTGCCGCGGCACGCGACACCTCTCGTTGGGAGCGTTCCTGCGCTGCGATCGGATAATCGGAGAGCCGGACGCGGAATCAAGCCGTCCGGCTACCCTGGAGAGGGTGAAGGGTGGACGCCTCGTGCTCGTGGCCGCCGCGGCCTTCGTGCTCGTGGCCGCAGGCGTCGCCGCGGCCGCGATCCTGCTCGTACACGGGAGGTCGTCCGCGGCGCCGCTCGTCACGATCGACGCCGCCGACCCCGCCGTGCCCGCTGCGGTGCAGTCGCGGCTCGGCCTCTCGACGCTCGGACGTCGGCCGGCTCCGGGGCTCACGCTCGTCGACCAGCGCGGCCGCACGGTCTCGCTCGCCTCGCTGCGCGGCAAGGTCGTCGTGCTCGAGTTCTTCGATCCGGTCTGCACCGACATCTGCCCGATCGTCTCGCAGGAGTACGTCGAGGCGAACCGCCTGCTCGGGGCCGCCGCCCGCCGCGCCGCGTTCGTCGCCGTCAACGTCAACCAGTACCACCGCTCCGTCGCCGCCGTCGCGGGCTTCTCCCGGAAGCACGGGCTGGACGGCATCCCGAGCTGGCACTTCCTCACCGGGCCCACGGTGACGCTCCAGAAGATCTGGAAGGCGTACGGCGTCGCGGTCCAGCCGAATCCGAGCGGCGACGTCGTGCACAGCTCGCTCGTCTACTTCATCGACGCGAAGGGGCGCGAGCGCTACCTCGCGATGCCGGACCGCAACAAGAAGGGCATCGGCGCCTGGGCGCACGGGATCGCCGCGGTCGTGCGGGCGCTCGCGCCGGCGGCGTGATGGCGCCTAGAGCAAGCCGCTAGAGCTCGACGCGCTCGATCACGACGTCCTCGCGCGGCCGGTCGCGGCCGTCGGTCTGGAGCGCCGAGATCGCGTCCACGACCTCCATACCGGAGTCGACCTGTCCGAAGACGGTGTGCTTGCCGTCGAGCCAGGAGCACTCGTCGGCGGTGACGATGAAGAACTGGCTGCCGTTCGTGTTCGGTCCCGCGTTCGCCATCGCGAGCGCGCCGCGGACGATCTTCCGGTCGTTGAACTCGTCCTCGAACGTGTAGCCGGGGCCGCCCGAGCCGGTGCCGGTCGGGTCGCCGCCCTGGATCATGAAGTCGGGGATCACGCGGTGGAAGACGACGCCGTCGTAGAAACCCTCGCCGGCGAGGCGGCGGAAGTTGTCGACGGTCTTCGGCGCGTCCTCGTCGAAGAGCTCGACGGCGATCGCGCCGTGATTCGTATGGAGCGTGGCGGCAGACATGACGGGGACCCTAGCGTCCCGGCCCGGTTTGCCGCGCGCATAGGACCTCCAGGCTGCCGATTAGGGCCGTTCGGGGGATTGCGTCCGTCCGCCGGAGCGGCCACCATCTTGGATCGTGGTCCGAATCCACCCAGTCGGAGCCGTTCTCGTGGCGGTCGGCGCGGTATGCGCGCTCGGCGCATTCGTCGCCACGGCGCTCGCCTCGCCCGGTCGCGACCCTGCCACGCAGGGGCGTCCGGTGGTTGCACTCGTCCAGCTCGAGCGCGGCGTCCTCGCCGACATCAACGCGTACCGCGAGCAGCACCATCTGCACGCGCTGCGGTTGTCCCCGCACCTCACCGCAGCCGCCCGGCAGCACTCCGAGGAGATGGCTCTGGACGGCTACTTCGGCCACGATTCCGTCAGTGGGGCCGCGTTCTGGAGGCGGGTCCAGCACTACTATTCGTCGACGAGCCGGCGGAACTGGGCGGTGGGCGAGAACCTGCTCTGGGAGTCGCCCGGTGTCTCGGCCGGCCACGCGCTGCAGCTCTGGATCGGGAGCCCCGAGCACAAGAAGATCCTGCTCACGGCGAACTGGCGCGAGATCGGCATCTCGGCCGTGCACGTCGCACACGCGCCCGGGATCTACCACGGTCTCGGCGTCACCATCGTGACGGCGGACTTCGGCGTCCGCCGGTAGCGAGCGCTCCCAGTCGGTCATAACGGGATCCGGTCGGCATCCGCCTGCCGCGGACGTTTCGCCCTCGTTCGTCTGCCTCACCGCTCTGGTCGCTCCTCACCGCGATGAACTCCTGGCCGCCTTGTCCCGGGAACCGGGCCACGTCTCGCACCAGAGCATCGCCGCGACCGACATGCGCGGGCGCGGC
>DATFMW010000384.1:0-2681 GCA_035266765.1 Gaiellaceae bacterium
CTCGATCGTGACGCCCCCCACACCCGGATATTGCAGGGCGAACCAGCGCAGGATCGAAGCCTCGCGCGCAGCCGCCTCGGCCTCCTCGAGCGAGGCCGAGGCCAGGCGGCGCGGATCGAGCATCCAGCCGAGCACCGTCCGCTGCGGCCGGTCACCCGCGACGGCGCAGGCGAGCGTTCCGAGCAGCGCCAGGCCGTCCTCGTCGATCGGCGCCTGCATCAGCTTCCAGACGTCGGCGAGCTCGAGCGTGCGCCGTGCGTGGCGGAGCGAGCCGTGGACGGCGTCGAGGCGGGCCAGGAGCGGCTGGATCGACTCGACGGTGAGCCAGCCCTCGACGCTCCAGTAGGCGAGCGCGGCCTGCCGCCACGCATGGAGCGCGGGCTCCAGCTCGTCCACGCGGGTCACGTTCAGGTCGGAGAGCTGCGGGCGCAGCCGGCCGGTGTCGACGATGCGGTAGCCGCGGTGGCCGCCCGGGAGCTCGACCTGCGGCGTCAGGGCGTCGCGGACGATCTCCGGGTCGGGGTCGGCCCACGGGACGCCCGTAAGGACGCCGACGTGGCCGCGCTCGTGGAAGCCGTAGCGGCCGGCGCGGCCGGCGATCTGGGCGATCTCCCACGGCAGCAGGTTGCGCCGCTCGCGCCCGTCGAACTTCGTCGTCTCGGCGAAGAGGAGCGTCTCGCACGGCAGGTTGACGCCGTGGCCGAGCACGTCGGTGGCCGCGCAGACCGCGGCGCGGCCCTCGATGAAGCGGTCGATCTCCTCGCGGCGCGACCCGAGCGGCATCGCGCCGTAGAGAACGGCGACGCGGCCCGGGTGGAACTGGTTCAGCTCGCCGGCGAGCCCGATCACGGCGCGACGGCTGAACGCGACGACGACGGTGTTCTCCCCCAGCCCCGCGACCCCGCGCTTGCCCGTCCATTCGAGCGGCGTCTTGCGCTCGAAGAAGCGGATCTCGACGTCCGGGAACGCGTTCTCGACGAGCGGGAGCGCCTCGACGGCGCCGAGCAAGAGGATGTGGCGGTACTCGCCACCGAGCATGAGCCGGGTCCAGGCGGAGCCGCGCTCCTCGTCCTCGGCCCACTGGACCTCGTCGAGGACGAGCGTCTCGCCGCGGAGCGGCGCCATCTCGGCGGTGCAGCAGACGATCGGGGCGTCGGGATGGACGCGCTCCTCGCCGGTGACGAGGCCAACGGCGCCCTCCCCGAGCTCCGCCTCGAGCCGGCGGTACGCCTCCTGGGCGAGCATCCGCAGAGGCGCCGCGTAGACGCCTCTACCGGTCTCGACGAGAAAGCGGAGCGCGTCGTGGGTCTTGCCCGAGTTCGTCGGGCCGAGGTGGGCGATCACCGTCTCCGGCTCGACCCGCCGCTCGGGCAGCCGGACGCGCAGGTCGGAGACGGACTTCCCGACGAGCAGCTGCCGCCGCCGGTGCCGCTCGGCGCGGCCCGGTCGCTTCGCCCGCTGGTTCCGCTTCGCCGCCATCCCGGCCACGGTAGCGGGATTGCCTGCGCGATCCGGCTGCGCCGGCTCGCGCTGTTCCCTTCGCACCGCTTCGCGGCGACGCGCCCTTCGGGCGGGTCTCCGCTCTCGCTTTCCTGCTCGGGAACGGCGTCGTGGATTACACCGCAATGCGGATACAGGCGGTGACGGGCCGCGCCCGGCGGGGCGGGCGCGGCTGACGAAGCGACAACACCCGGTACCCCTGCGAAGGGGACAGCCCGACGAGCTGAGGCGGCGTACGGTAGCGGCGCCGCAAGCCCTCACTGGCCCCCTCCGGCGCCGGGAAGCCGTGATGCGCCCGTGACGGTGCTTCGGCATGCCGAAGCACCGTCAGGTGGACGTCACGGCTTCGCAACGGCTGCTAAAGCCGCGCCCGCCGCGCCGGGCGCGGCCCACGACGGCTCCGCTTCCGAGCCGCCGTCCGGGTCAGACGCCGTTCGCGAGCAGAAAAGCGCAGCGGCGACCCGCCCAACGGGCGCGTCGCCGCGAAGCGGTGCGAAGCAAACAGCCCGACGAGCTGAGCCGGGTAGCCGGCTCAGCTCGTCGGGCGGGCCAGAACCTGCAGCGCGGCTGCCAGAGCCTCGTCGGCGGGGGTGCGCGGGCGGTCGACGGCACGCACGTCGGGAGCGATGCCGACGCGGGAGATGTCCGCTCCGGACGGTGTGTAGTAGTGCGCGACCGTCAGCTCGAGCGCGGCGCCGTTCCCGAGCGGGTCGATCGACTGGACGAGCGCCTTGCCGTACGTCCGCTGGCCGACGACGAGTGCCCGCTTGTTGTCGCGGAGCGCCGCGGCGACGACCTCGGCGGAGCTGGCCGTGGCGCGGTCGACGAGCACGACGAGCGGCAGCCGCGTCGCTTTCCCGCCGCCCGCATGGAAGACGTTCGGCTGTGTGTGCGCACCCTGGAGCGAGACGACGACGCCGCGGTCGAGGAAGGCGGACGCGACGCGCACCGCCTCGTCGAGGTAGCCGCCCGGGTCGTCGCGGAGGTCGAGCACGAGCCCGGCGGCGCCGCGATGCACGAGCCGGCGCACCTCGCTTCGCAGCTGCGTGGCCGCGCCCGTCCGAAGCTCGTTCAGCCGCACGTCTCCCCAGAGGTGGCCCGTATAGGAGATCACCCGGCCCTGCACGCTGGGGGTGACGATCGTGCGGCGCGGAACGCTCACCCACCGGATCCGTCCGGTC
>DATFMW010000385.1:0-4356 GCA_035266765.1 Gaiellaceae bacterium
GCCGCATCCTCGCGGAAGAAGAGCGCCACCCGGTCGAGCCCGGCACCGGCCCAGACGAGCTCGCCCGAGGCGCAGAGCTGGTCGAGCTGCTCCGGCCGGTAGCCCCGAACCCGGCGGGGCAGCACCTCGGCCTCCCACAACCCGACGGGAAGCGCCAGCGCTTGCAGGGGCACCAGCGCTTCGCGAAGCGAAGCGCTGCGGTCGATCCCGTGCCAGCTCGGCAGGAAGCGCCCGAGCGCCGCCTGCTCGGCCGGCTCGACCTCGCGTCGCAGCGCGGCGAGCGAGGCGCGGCGCAGCCGCCGCAGCACGTCGGGGTCGCACCACTCGCGCTCGGTGCCGCCGGGGCGGAGCTCGCCGCGGACGAGGCGCTCCTCCCGCTCGAGCTCGCGCAGCACCGCCTCGACGTCGAC
Organism: Gaiellaceae bacterium; assembly: GCA_035266765.1. Taxonomy (GTDB): domain Bacteria; phylum Actinomycetota; class Thermoleophilia; order Gaiellales; family Gaiellaceae; genus Palsa-739. Next base: position 411 of record DATFMW010000385.1, read on the forward strand.
GCCGAACCAGGCGCTCGCCTGCCCCGTCGTGAAGGGCCCGCGGCCGCGCGCGTAGCGCTGGACGAGCGTGCCAAGCGCGTCCGACACCGCTTCGAGGAACACGTCCGGAAGGCCCGACGGCGGCATCACGCCGAGTGCATCGCGGTAGCGGCCGGCGTCCTCGGCGGCGGCGAGACGCACCTCGCCGGCGAGCCGGATCCGGATCGCCCGCCGCTCCGCCTCGAGGATCGCCGCGTGCGCCTCGTCGAACTCGCCGGCGCGCAGGTCGCCGCGCAGGCGGAGCAGGTCGTGCAGCCGGTCGGGGTCGGCCGGGAACGGCCGCAGCGACGCCTCGACCTCGGCGAGCGCGTCCGCGTCGAGCAGGCTGCGCAGCTCCTCCTGGCCGAGCAGCTCGGCCAGCAGGTCGCGGTCGAGCGAGAGCGCCTGGGCACGCCGCTCCGCCGGCGGCGTGTCGTCCTCGTACATGTACGTCGCGATGTAGTCGAAGAGGAGCGACGAGGCGAAGGGCGACGCCGAGGCGGTCTCGACGTCGACGAGGTCGATCTCGCGCGCCCGGATCCCGCGCAGCAGCCGGGTGAGCGCGGGCAGGTCGAAGACGTCCTGCAGGCACTCGCGGTAGGTCTCGAGCACGATCGGGAAGCTCGCGTACGTGCGCGCCACCTGGAGCAGCCCCTGGGCCTTCAGCCGCTGCTGCCAGAGCGGCGTCCGCTCGCCCGGGCGGCGCCGCGGGATCAGGAGCGCCCGCGCCGCGTTCTCGCGGAAGCGCGCACCGAAGAGCGCCGTCTGGCCGAGCTCGCCGAGCACCAGCTCCTCCAGCTCGTCCGGTTCCAGCATCAGCAGGTCGGTCGCCGGCGGCGAGTCGGCGTCGGGCAGGTGGAACGCGATCCCGTCGTCCGACCAGATCGACTGCACCTCGACGCCGAGCGACTCGCGCAGCCGCGCACCGACCGCCATCGCCCACGGCGCGTGCACCCGGCCGCCGAACGGCGAGAGGATGCAGATCCGCCAGTCGCCGATCTCGTCGCGGAAGCGCTCGACGACGACGGTCCGGTCCGACGGCACGGCGCCGGTGTGGCGTTCCTGCTCGCGCAGGAACGCCAGGAGGTTCCGGGCGGCACGGGGCTCCAGGTCGGCGCCGAGCCGCTCGAGCGCGGCGTCGTCGGCGAGCGCAGTGACCTCGCGCGAGAAGCGGCCGATCGCCTCGCCCAGCTCGTACGGGCGCCCGACGCCCTCGCCCTTCCAGAACGGCACCGCGCCCGGCACGCCCGGCGCCGGCGAGACGAGCACCCGGTCGCGCGTGATCTCCTCGATCCGCCACGACGAGGCGCCGAGCATGATCACCTGGCCGGCGCGCGCCTCGTAGACCATCTCCTCGTCGAGCTCGCCGACGCGACCGCTGCCGTCCGCGGTGAAGACACCGAAGAGGCCGCGGTCGGGGATCGTGCCCGCGTTCGTGACCGCGAGCCGGCGCGCACCCTCGCGGCCGCGGACGACGCCGCCGGTGCGGTCCCAGACGATGCGCGGCCGCAGCTCGGCGAACTCGTCCGATGGGTAGCGGCCGGCGAGCATGTCGAGCACGTTCTCGAGCTGCGCGCGCGAGAGGTCGGCGAACGGGTACGCGCCGCGCACGAGGCGGTGCAGCTCGGCGACCTCGATCTCCTCGTCGGCGCAGATCGCGACGATCTGCTGGGCCAGGACGTCGAGTGGATTCCGCGGGATCTGCGTCTCCTCGATCGCGCCCTCGCGCATCCGCTGCGCGACGACCGCCGACTCGAGCAGGTCGGCGCGGAACTTCGGAAAGATCCGCCCCTTCGAGACCGCGCCGAGCGAGTGGCCAGCACGGCCGATCCGCTGCAGCCCGCGCGCGACCGACTTCGGCGACTCGACCTGGAGGACGAGGTCGACTGCGCCCATGTCGATCCCGAGCTCGAGCGACGAGGTGGCGACGAGGCACGGGATCCGGCCGGCCTTCAGATCCTCCTCGACGACGGTGCGCTGCTCGCGCGACAACGACCCGTGATGCGCCCGGGCGATCTCCGATGTCTGAGTGGCCAGGACGCCTTCGGCGTCGGCGGCGGCCAGCTCGTTCAGCCGCAGCGCGAGGCGCTCGGCGAGGCGGCGGTTGTTGACGAAGACGATCGTCGAGCGGTGCGCCTGGACGAGCTCGAGGAGCGCCGGGTAGATCGAGGGCCAGATCGAGCGCGCGCCGACCTCGAGCCCCGCGGTGATGCCCGAGTCGCCCGACTCGTACTGCCGCTGGTCGAGGCCCGCCGTCGTCCCGAGCTCGCGCAGGTCCTCGAGCGGGACGACGACCTCGAGGTCGAGCTCCTTCGCGACGCCCGCGTCGACGAGCCGGATCGGCCGGCCACCTGAAACGAAGCGGCCGATCTCCTCGAGCGGGCGCTGCGTCGCGGAGAGGCCGATCCGCTGGATCGGTCGGTCGGCAAGCCGGTCGAGGCGCTCCATCGAGAGCGCCATGTGCGCGCCGCGCTTCGTGCCCGCGATCGCGTGCACCTCGTCGACGATCAGCGTGTCGACCGAGCGGAGCAGCTCCTGGGCGCGCGAGGTGAGGAGCAGGAAGAGCGACTCCGGGGTCGTGATCAGGATGTCCGGGGCGTGGCGCAGCATCGCGGCGCGCTCCTTCGGGGGCGTGTCGCCGGTGCGGACGGCGACCTGGAGTTCCGAGCGGAGCCCCGCGAGCGGGCCGCGCAGGTTTCGCTCGACGTCGTAGTTCAGCGCCTTCAGCGGCGAGACGTAGAGGACACGTAGCCCCGCGTTCGGTGCCCCGGCGCCGACGTCGGCGGCGCCGTTCTTCGGCCGGGCGTCGGCGGCTCCGCCGCCGGCGCTTCCAGCCCTGGTCAGCCGGTCGATCGCGTAGAGGAACGCGGCGAGCGTCTTCCCCGAGCCGGTCGGCGCCTGGATGAGAACGTTCTCGCCCGAGGCGATCGCCGGCCAGCCGAGCTCCTGCGCGGGTGTCGGCGCCGCGAAGGCAGCCTCGAACCAGGCCCGCGTCTCGGGGCTGAAGACGGCGAGCGGGTCCACCTGCTGAGCGTAGCTCCGAACGTGCGTTCCACGCCAGGCCCGCGGAGCCGGACGGAAGGACACGCCTCCTTCGGCCATGGCCCGGGGTCAGGTCCCAGGACGTGTCCGCGCGGGACACGTCCCGCGGGCAGGGGGCCTCGGCCACAACCATGCAGCGGGACATGTCCCAGCGGGACATGTCCAGGGACCAGGTCCCGGGACATGGCCGCTTCGGACATGTCCGCGGGAGGCGTTCGCCGGGGTACGATCCTCGGCGTGGCGAAGGCACCCGGCCGGCTCTACTTCACGGACGAGGACGAGGCCTGCCGGCTGCTCGCCGAGGATCCGTTCGCGCTCCTCGTCGGCTTCGCGCTCGACCAGCAGATCACGGTGCAGCAGGCGTTCGCGGGGCCGCTCCGGCTGAAGCAGCGCCTCGGCACGCTCGACCCGGGCGCGATCGCGGCCACCGACCCGGCCCGGCTCGAGGCCCTGTTCCGCGAGAAGCCCGCGATCCATCGCTTCCCCGGCGCCATGGCCACGCGCGTGCAGGACCTCGCCGCCGCCGTCGCCTCCGACTACGACGGCCGCGCAGAGCGGATCTGGACGGAGGCCACCGGCACCGCGGACCTCGGCCGTCGGATCGGCGCGCTCCCCGGCTTCGGCGAGATGAAGGTCAAGGCGCTCGGCTCCGTGCTCGCGCGCCGCTTCGGCGTCGCCGCCGCCGAAGCGCTCCTCCCCGACCACCGGATGCTCGGAGACGTCGACTCGCCGCAGGCGCTCATCGACTACCAGGCCGCGAAGCGCGCGCACAAGGCGTCGCTCCGCGCCGCGAAGGCCGCCGCCTCCTGATCGAGGTGCGCACGCTCACCGACGGCGGCCAGCCCGCCGAGGACACCGCCCGTGCGCTCGCAGCGTTCGTCGCCGA
>DATFMW010000386.1:0-7449 GCA_035266765.1 Gaiellaceae bacterium
TGCTCCGCGCCGCCGACGGTATCGCCGAGGGCGACATCGACCAGACGGTCACGATCACGAGTCGTGACGAGCTCGGCAGGCTCGGCGAGTCGTTCACCCGGATGATCGCCTACCTCAGATGCAGCGCCGCCGCCGCGGAGCGAATCGCGAACGGCGACCTGACCGTCGAGGTCGAGCCGACCTCGGAGCACGACGCGCTCGGCACGTCGCTCGCGCGCATGGTCACGAATCTCCGTTCCGTCCTGAGCCGCGTCGCCGAGGCGTCGACGGGCATGAGCTCGGCGTCGCAGCAGATGGCGACGACCTCGGCAGAGGCAGGCCGGGCCGTCGACGAGATCGCCCGCGCGGTGGGCGACGTCGCCATGGGCGCGGAGCGCCAGGCCCGCATGGTCGAGAGCGCGCGCACCTCGAGCGAGGACACCGCTCACGCGGCCGGCGAGGCCCGCGAGGTCTCCCAGGAGGGCGTGCTCGCGGCGAACAGCGCCTCCGAGGCGATGGCCTCGGTCCGCGTCGCGTCGGAGTCGGTGTCGGCGGCGATCGCCCATCTCGCCGAGAAGTCGGAGCAGATCGGCGGCATCGTCGAGACGATCACCGGCATCGCGGGTCAGACGAACCTGCTCGCGCTGAACGCCGCGATCGAGGCGGCGCGCGCCGGCGAGCAGGGCCGCGGCTTCGCCGTCGTGGCCGAGGAGGTGCGCAAGCTCGCCGAGGAGTCGCAGCACGCCGCCGCCTTGATCGCGCAGCTCATCGCCGAGATCCAGCTGGAGACCGCCACGGTCGTCCAGACCGTCGAGGACGGCGCGCGCCGCTCCGCCGAGGGTGTGACGGTCGTCGAGCAGGCCCGCGAGGCGTTCCTGCGCATCGGCAGCGCGGTCGAAGGCGTCAGCTCGCGCGTCGGCGAGATCGCATCCGCCGTCGGCGAGGTCGCCACGGTCGCCGAGCAGTCGTCCGCGTCCGCGGAACAGGTTTCGGCCTCGACGGAGCAGACGAGCGCCTCGACGCAGCAGATCGCCTCGTCGGCGCAGGCGCTCGCCGCGACCGCCGAGGAGCTCGAGCAGCTCGTGTCGCAGTTCCAGCTCGTCTAGTGCGGCCTCTCGTACCGTTCGACCGGAAACGCGGATCGTCGGAGGCCGCACGTGCGGCCGCTTCGCGGCCGGATGGTTGTCGCTCTTGACGGTGAGGGCCACTGCGGGGCGGCTGACGGAGAGCGGGCGGCACGGGTCGAGGGCACGCGAGAGCCGAAGGCCATCCCGGCCGCGGAGCGGCCGGCTCGCGCGGCGCGAGGAAGTCGCGCTCGATCGTCTTCGCGATCGCGCGGAGATCGCCGAGCGCGTCCTCGCCTGCCGGTGTCAGCCGGACGGCGTGGCGGTCGATCCTCACGTCACGCGACCCGCCACTGCTCGAGCACGTCGAAGTCCGGCACGACGCCGAGACCCGGGCCCGGCGGCGGCGCGATCGTCCCGTCCGGCGCGATCTCGACCGGCGACGGCAGCAGCCAGTCGCGCCGCGCCGCCTCGAGACCGGGAGGGTCGGACGGCACCTCGACGAACGGCACCGTCGAGACCGCGAGCGCGAGGTGGAGGTTCGCGACGAGGCCGAGCCCGTTCGACCACGTGTGCGGCGACCAGGCGCGCCCGTGCAGGTCGGCGAGCGCGGCGACGCGGCGGCAGCCGGAGATCCCGCCCGCGAGCACGACATCGGCCTGGATCACGTCGACGCCACCGCGGACGACGAGGTCGCGCGCCTCCGCCGCGCTCCGCACCATCTCGCCCGCGGCGATGCGCAGCGCCGTCAGCCGGCGCAGCGCCCGATAGCCCTCGACGTCGGCGGTCGGCAGCGGCTCCTCGAACCAGTAGACGCCGAGCGGCTCGAGCGCGCGGGCGCACTGTGCCGCGGTCGGCACGTCCCACAGCGTCACGGTGTCGCCGGGCATCCGCCAGCCCTGGTTCGCGTCGACCATCAGCTCGACCCCGGTGCCGACCGCGTCGCGCACCGCCTCGACGACGGCGACGTCCTCGCGCCAGTCGGCGTGGTGGAAGCGGAGCTTCAGCGCCCGCACGCCCGCGTCGCGGAGCGCGACCGCCCGACGCACCCGCTCCTCGGCCGGCACACGCTCGCACGTCGACGCGTACGCGAGGATCGACTCGTTGCGCCCGCCGAGCAGCTGCGCGCACGGCACGCCGAGCGCGCGGCCGACGAGATCCCAGACCGCAACCTCGACGGTCCACGGCCGGCCGTGGTGGAAGTCGACGGTCTCGCACACGGCGCGCACGTGCTCGGTGCGAAACGGGTCGACGCCGACGAGGAGCCGCTCGAGGAGCGCCCGGTCGGGCAGCGCATCGCCGCTCGCGTAGCCCTCGACGCCGTCGTCGGAGCGGACGACGACGACGGTCGCCTCCTGGCGGAGTCGCGGCTCGGGATCCCACGCGACGTGGAGCGGCGGGTCGAGCGGAAAGACGTAGCGCCGCGTCTCGATCGCGGCGATCCGGATCACTCGCCGCCGTAGAGCGGGCTCTGGAGCGAGTCGCGCCGCTCGACGAGCGCGGCCGCCGCATGCGGGTCGCGGCCGCGGACGCACACGCCGATCGCCTTTCTCACCGCCTCGCGATTCGCGAGGCGCACGGCGGTCTCGTCGGCTGCGGTCGGGTCGACCCAGACGGCGACGAGGACGAGCAGCTCGGCGGTCGCCTCGAGCAGCCCCTCGGCGACGGCATCGAGGACGCCCTGTGCGATCCCGAGCTGGGCTGCGCCCCACGTCATCCTCTCGTGGGCCTCATCCCGCACGGTCGCCTTGTTCATCATCAGCGTCGGCGGCCACACCGGCTCGTACTGCGCCTCCTCGGCGCCGACGCAGACGAGCACCGGCGTGTGGCCGGGCGACGGGTGCGCGAACATGCCGAGCGCCGCCGCGGCCGTCGGACTGCCGCGCTCTGCGAGGACGACGTTGACGTGGCTGCCGTTCGGCTTGACGCCGCCCCAGCCCTCGGCGACGCGCCCGTCGAGGTTGTGGAACGTCATGCCACGGCCGCCCGGGTCCGCATCAGGCCTCCGCCTGCGCGGCCTGACCGGCCGCAGGCCCGGCCTGGCTCGAGCGCAGCTCGTCGATCGGAATGTGGCAGCGCATCAGGTGTCCCTCCTCGGCCTCGACGAGCGGCGGCTCCTCCGACTCGCAGATAGTGCCGATCTTACGGTGGCAGCGCGTGTGGAACACGCAGCCGGACGGCGGCTCGGCCGCGCTCGGAATGTCGCCCTCGAGCTTGATCCGCTCGCGCGCGTTGCCGTCGATCGTCGCGACCGCCGAGAGGAGCGCCTCCGTGTACGGGTGGTGGGGCCCGTCGAAGACGACGTCTGCGGGCCCGAGCTCCATCAGGCGGCCGAGGTAGAGGACGGCGATCCGGTCGGAGATGTAGCGGACGACGCCGAGATCGTGCGAGATGAAGAGGTAGGAGACCTGCTGCTCGGCCTGGAGCTCGACGAGCAGGTTCAGGATCGCGGCCTGAACGGAGACGTCGAGCGCCGAGGTGGGCTCGTCGCAGACGACGAGCTGCGGCTCGCCGGCGAACGCGCGCGCGATCGCGACGCGCTGCTTGAGGCCGCCCGAGAGCTGCGCCGGACGGACGGCCAGGTGCCGCGTGCCGAGGCGGACGGAGTCTGCGAGCTGGTCGAGCCGCGCCCGCGCCTCGGCGCCCGTGATCCCGGCGAGCTTGCGGAGCGAGCGGCGCAGGATCCGCTGCACGGTGTGGCGCCGGTTGAGTGCGGAGTCGGGGTTCTGGAAGACGATCTGGAGCGAGCGGATGTCCTCCTGGCTGCGCCGCGCCACGTGCGTCGCGACCTCGTGCCCGGCGAGCTCGACGGAGCCGTCGCTCGGCGCGAGCAGGCCGAGAAGGGCACGCGCGAACGTCGTCTTGCCGCTCCCCGACTCGCCGACGAGCCCGAGCGTCTCGCCCGGCCAGATCGAGGCCGAGACACCGCCGAGCGCGTGCACCTCGTGCCCGTGCGCCCGGAACACCTTCGTCAGGTCCTCGACGCGCAGGAGCGGCGTCGCCGACCGGTCGACCGAGAGCGGCCGCTCGAGGTCGGCGGCCGTCTCCCGCGGCAGCTGCTGGGCACGCTCGTGGAAGTGGCAGCGGCTCGAGTGGCTGGCGCCGAGGTCGAACGCCTCCGGCTCCTGCTCCGTGCAGATCGGCTCGGCGAGCGCGCAGCGGTCGGCGAAGACGCAGCCGGGAGGCTGCTCGCCGATCGCGGGCAGGAAGCCGGGGATCGTGTCGAGCCGGCCGTGGTCCTTGCGGACGCCCGAGCGCGGGATGCAGCGGAGCAGGCCGACGGTGTACGGATGCTGCGGGTCGTGGAGGACGGTCTCGACCGCCCCCTCCTCGACGAGCCGGCCCGCGTAGAGGACGCCCACGCGGTCGCACATCTTTCCGATCACGCCGAGGTTGTGGCTGATGAAGAGCACGGTCGTCCCGAACTCGGAGCGCAGCTGGGAGATCAGGTCGAGCACCTCGGCCTCGACGGTCGCGTCGAGCCCGGTCGTCGGCTCGTCGAGGATCAGGAGCGCGGGGTCCTTCGCGAGCGCCATCGCGATCACGACGCGCTGCTGCATGCCGCCGGAGAGCTGGTGCGGATAGCGCTCCATCACCGATGTCGGATCGGCGATCTGCACCTTGGTGAGCGCGTTCTCGACGAGCCGCGGCACGTCGGTACGCGACTCTCCGCCGATCCGGAAGACCTCGCCCACCTGCCGGCCGACGCGGATCGCCGGGTTCAGCGCCTGCGCAGGGTTCTGGTAGACCATCGACAGCTTCTCGGCGCGCAGGCGGCGGAGCGTCGCGCGCGAGTGGGCGAGCATGTCCTCCCCGTCGACGTGGATCGAGCCGGAGACGACACGGCCGTTCGAGGGGAGGTACCGGACGATCGCGAGCGCCGCCGTCGACTTGCCGCAGCCGGACTCGCCGACGAGCCCGTACGCCTCTCCGCGGCCGATCTCGAGCGAGATCCCGCGCAGCACCTCGCGGTCGCGGCCGCGGACGCGGTAGACGACGTCCAGGTCGCGAAGCTCCAGGGCAGGGGCGGCGCTCAACGCTCCAGCGTCCCCGAGATGCCGTCGGCGATCATGTTCACCGCGATCACGAGCGAGGCGATCGCGAGCCCCGGGAAGAGCACCGTCCACCAGTACGTGCCGGAGTTGAGCAGCGAGTAGTTGTCCGCGATCTGGAGCGACCAGTCGGGCGAGGGCGGCTGCACGCCGAAGCCGAGGAACGTCAGCCCGGCGACCGTGAAGATCGCGTACCCGAGCCGGACGGTCGCCTCGACGATGATCGGCCCCATCACGTTCGGGAGGATCTCGGCGAGCATCACGTACGGTGCGTGCTCCCCGCGCAGCCGCGCAGCCTCCACGTACTCGAGCTGCCGCTCGGCGAGGACGGCAGCGCGCACCGTACGCGAGACGATCGGCGTGAAGACGATGCCGATCACGACGATCAGCGTCCCCGTCGACGGGCCGAGCGCGACAAGCACGACGACGGCCATCACGATCAGCGGCAGCGCGAGGATCGCGTCGACGACCCGGCTGACGGCATCGTCGACGATTCCGCCGAAGTAGCCGGTGACAAGCCCGACGAGCGTCCCGCCGGCGATGCCGAGCAGCGTCGCCGCGGGGGCGACGATCATGATGTCGCGCGCGCCAACGAGCACGCGCGAGAACACGTCGCGGCCGAGCAGATCGGTGCCGAAGAGGTGCCCCGAGCCCATTCCCGCGAGCTGGTCCGCGGACTGCGCGAGCGGGTCGTGCGGCGCGATGTGCGAGCCGAACGCCGCGCAGACGATCCAGAAGAGCATGATCAGCGCACCGATCACGAACGTCTTCGAGCGGGCGAGCTGCCGGAGGCGCTCGCGCCGGACGACGCGCCGCTGTGTGGCCGAGGCGGCGGCGACCGCGGCGCTCACTCGGCACTCCCGTAGCGGATGCGCGGGTTCAGCATCGAGTAGAGGACGTCGGCGAACAGGGTCGCGACGAGGTAGACGACGCCGACGATGAGCACGCCGCTCTGGAGCGTCGTGAAGTCCTTGTTCTGCGCCGCCGTGTAGATCCGCTGCCCGATGCCGTTGTAGTTGAAGAGCTTCTCGATCACGACGAGGCCGCCGATCAGGTAGCCCATCTGCGTCGCGATGACGGCGATCGTCGGCAGGAGCGCGTTGCGCAGCACGTGCCGGCGGACGACCGCCGCCGTGCCGAGCCCTTTCAGGTACGCGGTGCGCGTGTAGTCGGAGCCGAGCGCCTCGATCGTCCCGGCCCGCGCCATCCGCGCGATGTACCCGAAGAGCACCATCACGAGCGCGAAGCTCGGCAGCAGCAGGAACTTGACGTGCGTGAAGAAGTGGGCGCCCCGCGGCGCCGTCGCCGTCACCGGCAGGAGCTTCAGCCACAGCCCGAGGATCAGGATCAGCACGATCGCCGAGACGAACTCCGGGACCGCCGTCAGGGAGAGCCCGGTCAGCGTGATCGCGCGGTCGGTGAACCGGCCGTGCCGGAGCGCCGCCACGACGCCGCCGAGAAGGCTGAGCGGGACGACGAGCAGGACCGCGACCGCCGCGAGCTCGAGCGAGTTGAGAAGCGAGGGCCCGAGCAGCGACCAGACCGGAACCTTGTACTGGAGCGAGCTGCCGAGGTTGCCGTGCAGGAGGTTCCCGATCCAGGAGACGTACTGCGTCAGGACCGGCCGGTCGACGCCGAGCTGGTGGTCGAGCATCTTCACCGACTGCTCGTCGGCGAACGGCCCGAGCACCTGCCGGCCGATGTCGCCGGGCAGGAGCTGTGCCGCGGCGAAGACGATGATGCTCAGCACCCAGAGGGTGACGAGCGCGAGGGCGAGACGCTTGAGCAGGAACCGCGTCACGCCGGTGCCCCCTGTACCCACGGCCCGGCCGCCGCGCCCCCGCGCGACGGCCGGGCCGGGTATTCAGCCGAGGGGATCAGGCGAGCGAGCTCCTGCTGAGGTACGTCTGCCCGATCGCGTTCCCCTTGTAGCCCTTCAGGTTCTTCGAAGCCGCCTGGAGGTAGTAGTAGAAGTACGGGAAGATCACCGGTGTGTCGTGAAGGAGCGTCTGCTCGATCAGCTTCGAGTACTTGCGCTGATCCTTCAGGGACACGGCCCCGACGTACGACTTCGCGTACGAGTCGAACTTCTTGTTCGAGTAGTGCGCCGCGTTCCAGGGGGCCTTGCTCATCAGCGCCGCCGTCAGGTAGACGTTCGGCACGGGCCGGTGCCCCCAGTCGGTGATGTTGATCGGGGCGTTCAGCCACGGCGTCGTGCCCCAGCCGGACGGCGGGCCGGTCTGCGAGCCGGCGAAGTAGGCGCTCGAGGTCAGCACCTTGAGCTTGATGTTGATCCCGATCTGCTTCGCCGAGCGCTGGATGATCTGCGCCAGCTGCGGGATCTCGCCGACCTT
>DATFMW010000387.1:0-2775 GCA_035266765.1 Gaiellaceae bacterium
ATCGGGCGGCAGATCCGGACGCACGGCGACTACCACCTCGGCCAGACGCTCTGGGACGGCAAGGACTGGGTGATCCTCGACTTCGAGGGCGAGCCGGCGCGCCCGTTCGTCGAGCGGCGCCGCAAACGCTCGCCGCTGCGCGACGTCGCCGGGATGCTCCGCTCGTTCGCCTATGTGGCCACCGCGTCGCAGGTCGCGCGCGGCGTCGAGCCGCCCGAGGACTGGGAGGAGCGTGCCCGCGGCCGCTTCCTCGACGGCTATTTCGAGGCCGTCGACCCGATGCTCCTGCCCTCGGGCCAGGCGGCCATCGAGCGGCTGCTCACCGTGTTCGAGCTCGAGAAGGCCGTCTACGAGCTCCGCTACGAGCTCGACAACCGCCCCGACTGGGTGGGGATCCCGGTGGCCGGGATCCAGCGGCTGATCGAGCAGGCGGCGGAAACGGCATGAGCCCGGTTCTCACCGTCTGCCGAGACGAGGCGACAGGCGCGCGCCGCGAGACCGCGCTCTCGTGGCGTGCACGTGACGCCTGCAACGCCGTGGCGAGGAGAAGGGGGACCACGGGGGAAACAGGGTTTCCCCCGTGCTAGAGCTCGGCGCGGACCCCCACGGCGTCCTCGGCGCGCACGAGACGAAGCAGGGGGTCGTGGTGCGCGCGTACCGGCCGGAGGCGCGTGCGGTGCGCGTGCTCCCTGCGGGGGCGAAGGCGAAGCCGGTCGAGGCGGAGCTGAAGGATCCGGACGGGCTCTGGGAGGCGCTGCTGCCGAAGGCGACGCTGCCGCTCGCGTACGAGCTCGAGGTCTCGTATCCGGACGGGAACACGGTCACGCTGCGCGACCCGTACGTGTTCCTGCCGACGCTCGGCGACCTCGACCTGCACCTCGCGATGGAGGGCCGGCACGAGCACCTGTACGAGCGGCTCGGCGCGCACGTGCGCGAGATCGACGGCGTCGCCGGCACCGCGTTCGCGGTCTGGGCGCCGAATGCGCGCTCGGCCGCGGTCGTCGGCGACTTCAACCTCTGGGACGGACGGCTGCACCCGATGCGCTCGCTGGGCGCGTCGGGGATCTGGGAGCTCTTCGTGCCGGACGTTCCGCCCGGCACGAGTTATAGGTTTGAAATCAGGACGCAAGATGGCCGTTTGCGGTTGAAGAGCGATCCGCTCGCCTTCCACACGGAACTTCCACCCGGAAACGCATCTCGGGTCTTCAGGTCCGAGCACGAATGGAAAGACGAGCAATGGCTCGAAACCCGTAGGAAAGCGGATCCCCTACGGGAGCCGCTTTCCATCTACGAGGTTCATCTCGGCTCGTGGCGGCGGAACCCGCTCGATGGCGATCGGCCGCTCACCTACGCGGAGCTCGCCGACGAGCTCGGCGACTACGTCGAGGACCTCGGCTTCACGCACGTCGAGCTGCTGCCGGTGATGGAGCACCCGTTCTCCGGCTCCTGGGGCTACCAGGTGACGGGCTACTACGCGCCGACCTCCCGCTTCGGCACGCCGGACGACTTCCGCTCGTTCGTCGACCGGCTGCATGCGCGCGGCATCGGCGTGATCCTCGACTGGGTGCCGGCCCACTTCCCGCGCGACGACTGGGCACTCGCCACCTTCGACGGGACGCATCTCTACGAGCACGCCGACCCGCGCCGCGGCGCGCATCCCGACTGGGGGACGCTCGTCTTCAACCTCGGGCGGAGCGAGGTGCGGAACTTCCTGCTCGCGAACGCGCTCTACTGGCTGCGCGAGCACCACGCGGACGGGATCCGCGTCGACGCGGTCGCCTCGATGCTCTACCTCGACTACTCGCGCGAGGCGGGCGAGTGGGTGCCGAACGAGTACGGCGGCAGGGAGGACCTCGATGCCGTCTCGTTCCTGAGGGAGCTGAACGAGACGATGTTCGCGCGCGAGCCGGGCGTCGTCTCGGCGGCGGAGGAATCGACCGCGTGGCCGGGCGTCTCGCGGCCGACGTACGTCGGCGGGCTCGGCTTCGGCTTCAAGTGGAACATGGGCTGGATGCACGACACGCTCGAGTACTTCCAGCGTGAGCCCGTGCACCGGCGCTTCCACCACCACACGCTGACGTTCTCGCTCCTCTACGCGTTCAGCGAGAACTTCGTGCTGCCGCTCTCCCACGACGAGGTCGTCCACGGCAAGCGGTCGCTGCTCGACAAGATGCCGGGCGACCGGTGGCAGAAGTTCGCGAACCTGCGCGCGCTCTATGCGTACATGTGGGCGCACCCCGGCAAGAAGCTCCTGTTCATGGGCGGCGAGCTCGCCGAATGGGAGGAGTGGGACGCCGAGGGCTCGCTGCACTGGAACCTGCTCGAGTACGCCGAGCACCAGGGCGTGCAGTCGCTCGTGCGCGACCTGAACCGGCTGTACCGCGAGACGCCGGCGCTGTGGGAGGTCGACTTCGCCCCGTCCGGGTTCCGGTGGCTCGAGGCGAACGACGCGCAGGCGAACGTGGTCGCATTCGCACGGCTCGGGGCGGAGGACACGCCGCCGCTCGTGTGCGTGCTGAACCTCTCGCCGGTGCCGCGCCACGACTACCGGGTCGGGATGCCGCAGCAGGGCCCCTGGCGCGAGGCGCTGAACACCGACTCCTCGTTCTACGGTGGCAGCGGCGTCGGCAACCCCGGCGCCGTCGAGGCCGAGGCGGTTCCGTGGCACGATCAGCCGTTCTCGGCCGAGCTGACCCTGCCGCCGCTCGGCGCGGTCCTGCTCCTCCCGGAGTAGGACGGGCGGGGCGCCGATATCGTCCCCGGTATGTTCACGAC
>DATFMW010000388.1:0-3333 GCA_035266765.1 Gaiellaceae bacterium
TGGCGCCCCAGAAGCAGCCCATGCCGACGACGATCTGCTCGAGCCTCTCCGGGAACGGCGGCTCGAGCGGCGTGCCGAGAACTTCGTGCCGCACCGGCACGACCATTTGCTCGTCGCGTCCCGGCAGCGCCTCCTCGGGGCCGACCTGCCGGACGCTCTTCTGGAAGAGGAACATGCCGAAAGGGTACGGGCGACGCCGGACCTGCGTCGTGAACAGTTCCTTACGCGCCGGCGCCTTCATCCCGTACTCGGCCGGCCGCAAGCGCCGTCCGCAGGCGCCCGAGCGTGAGCCCCTCACGGACGAGGAACACGACCCCGAACACGTAGCCGACCGACGACTCGATCGCCTGTAGCCCGATGCCGTACGCGAAGCCGTGCGAATAGGCGACGCCGTAGGAGAGCAGCGGCAGCGCGATCGCGGCCTGCTGGAGGCCGACGTTCCCCGGCCAGAGGGGCAGAATCAGCGCGACGTTCATCAGCGCGAGCACGGCGCCCGCGGCAATGATCGGCAGCGAGAAGTGGAACGCCCGCATCGCCACCCAGACGGCGAGGAGCTGAAGCACCCACGCGAGGGTCTGGAGCGCGATCGCGGTCGCGGCTGCCCGCGGCGTGCGCAGGACACCGAGCCCCTGCCGGACGCGCGCAAGGGCGACGCGGATCCGGCCCGCTTCGAGCGGCCGGTCGTGCTCGTGCCGGCGGGCGACGAGCAGCCCGATCGCGAGCACGGCGATTGCGGCGCCGAGCACCGCGAGCAGCGCCACGTGCCCCCAGTGCGGCACCTTCGCCGCGACGAGGACCCACACGATCAGCCCGACCGACGGGACGATCTCGAGCAGACGGTGCGCGACGACGCTCCCGATCAGGGCGGGCCAGAGCCCGGGCCGGGGCGGCAGCCGCCGGACGAGCACGCCCACGCGCGCCACCTCGCCGACGCGTCCCGGCAGGACGCCGTTCGCGAAGATGCCGACGAAGAACGCGGAGAAGACATCGAACAGCCGCGGGTGCGGCGGCGGCACGGCCTGGACGATGACCGCCCGCCACGCGAGCCCGCGCGCGATCGCCGACAGCAGGTTGAACCCGACTGCCGCGAGCGCCCAGGCCCAGCTCATGCCGGCGAGCGAGCGCCCGACCGTCCCCCAGTCTGGCCCGCGGAACCAGAAGAGCGCCCCGACTCCGGCCGCCGCCAGCGCGACGAGGAGCAGACGGAGCCGCGGGTGTGCCGCCACGGTCTTGCTCAGCAGCCGTGGCCGGCGGACACCGCCGCGTCGATGAGCCCGTCCGGCCCGCCCGGAACCTTGAGGACGAAGGCGCCGGGCTTCTCGAGCTGGAGCCAGGTCATCGTGTTCGGCCCCTTCCGGACGCAACCGGAGCCGTGGAGCGTCCAGTACGGGTTGTAGTGCGCCCGCAGCAGGTAGCGCCCGGGCTTCGAGACGTGGCCGGTGATCGTGGTGTGTCCGAACTTCGTCACGCGGGCGACACCAGGGCCGGTCAGGAGCGGCGTCGGGTTTGGCAGCGTGTAGATCGTCCAGCGGGGGCTGCGGTAGACGACGCGGAGCCCGGAGTCGGGCGAGCGCACGACCTTCGCCTCCTGCGGCCCGCCGTCGAAGTCGAGCTTCGTGTTCGGCAGGAGCACGTACTGCACCGCGTTCTCGCGCAGCCAGGCGCGGTAGGTCGCCGGGTCGAGGTGCTTCGAGTAGAGCGTCGGGTTGTCGACGACGTCGAGCTGGCGGTACCAGCCGCGCGCGAGCGGGAAGCCGGCCTTCGGCACCCAGTACGACTCCCAGTGTGCCGCCGTCGGCACGACCTCGACCCGGTAGCCGGGCTTCGCAGCGTGGCGGAGGAAATCGAGTGCCGGCGCCCAGAACGCTGCCTTCGAAGGCCGGTTGTCGAGCCGGTACGGGATCAGCAGCAGGTACGGCGTGACGTTGTAGGCGAACGCGACGGCGAGCGCGAGCGCGACGAGCCGGCGCGGCCGGAAGCCGGCGAGCGCGACCGTGATCAGCATCAGCGGAAAGACGAAGGCGGAGAGGCGCGTCCAGTTGTCGCCGAGCGGCGACGGCACGACATAGACGACGACGCTCCCGAGCCCCCACAGCGCGTAGAACGCGACGAGCGGGCGCGCCCCGCGGGCGCGGCGGGCGACGAGCACGCCGAGCCCCGTCACGAGCACGACGCCGGCGAAGTCGATCCAGTGGAACGGGTAGACCCCGCGGCTCGGGAACAGGAGCAGTGCGGTGCCCTCGACGCCTGCGATCACGGCAAGGCTCACGCCGATCGTGATCGCCCGCCTCGAGATGTGCCGGCCCGAGAGGAAGACGGCCGCGAGCACGAGGCAGAGGAACGCGAACGCGAGCGGGCTGAAGCCGATGGTGAGCGCGGAGAGCAGGATCGCGAGCCACGTCCGTCGCGCCTGGAGCGCCTTGAGCGCGCCGAGCATCGTCGCGAACCCGAGCGAGTAGCTGTAGAGCCCGGTGAAGACCGGGGCGGCCGCCAGCACCCCGAAGACGCGGCTCGGCCAGAGCGCCGCCTGGCCCCACTCGCGCAGCGCGATCGACGAGAACAGCACCGTCGAGACGATCGCCGCCGCGAGCACGAGCGGCAGGTTCCCGACGAGCGCCGCGGGCAGGTAGTAGAGCAGGCTGTACGACGCGAGCGGGTAGTTGCCCGCGTACCAGAAGTTGTCCCAGACGAAGGTGCCCTCGCGGACGAGGAAGGTGCGGTACAGGTGCGCGGGGGCGTCGCCCGGCGCCGGCCCGATCAGGAGCAGGAGACCGGCGACCGCGGCTGTGAGGAGCGCGCCCAGCCAGAGCTCACGCCGACGCCCGGCCAGGGTGCCGAAATGAAGATCGCTCGTCGCTGGGGCTGTCACAGAGTCCACCTTCCCGGTAGCCGCGCGCAGAACAGATTACGGCCTGGAGCGGCTCTCTTGCACCTGAGCGAGGCGCAACCTGGACTCAACAGTGCCGCCGGTACGCTGACCTCGTGATCGAGGTCGAGAACCTCACGAAGGACTACGGCTCGAAGCGGGCGGTCGACGGTCTCTCCTTCACCGTCGAGCCGGGCGTCGTGACCGGTTTCCTCGGCCCGAACGGTTCCGGCAAGTCGACGACGATGCGTCTCGTCCTCGGCCTCGACGCGCCGACCGCCGGCGACGTGCGCGTGAACGGCAGGCACTACCGCGACCACGCAACGCCGCTGCACGAGGTTGGGGCGTTGCTCGAGGCCCGGTCGGTGCACACGGGCCGCTCGGCCTACAACCACCTGCTCGCGCTGGCGCAGACGCACGGGATCCCGAAGCGCCGCGTCGGCGAGCTGATCGATCTCGTCGGCCTG
>DATFMW010000389.1:0-2772 GCA_035266765.1 Gaiellaceae bacterium
AGGTCGCTGATCGGCGCGATCTCGCGGTGCAACGCGTCGAGTGCTTCGACCCGGACGCCGCGCTGCTCGGCGACGAACGACATCGACTCCTCACCGCGCGCGAGCGAGCCGGCGACGAGCGTCGTGTCGTAGCCGCGGTCGGCGAGGCCCGCGGTCAGGTACGCGACGTGGAGCGCCGGCCCGCCGACGTTGAGGCGCGCGATCACGCGCAGCACCTTCGTCCGCTCCGGGTCAGCCACGGAGGAAGTCGATCGTCCGGCGCAGTCCCTCTTCGAGGTCGACGGTAGGCCGATAGCCGAAGACCTCCCCGGCGACGCTGACATCCGCCCAGGAGTCGCGCACGTCGCCGGGACGCGGCTCGCGGTACTCCTTCTCGACCGGCCGCCCGAGGATCCGGCCGATCGTGTCGGCGAGCAGGTTGACGCTGCCGGGCGTGCCCGCGGCGACGTTGAAGATCCGCCCGCTCGCCCCGTCCGCCGCCCCGGCCCGGATCGTCGCGTCGACCACGTTGCCGACGTAGGTGAAGTCGCGCGACTGCTCGCCGTCGCCGAAGATCGTCACCGGGCGGCCCGCCGCGATCGCCGTCACGAAGAGCGGTACGACCGCCGCGTACTGCGAGAGCGGGCTCTGCCGAGGGCCGAAGACGTTGAAGTAGCGCAGCACGACCGTCTCGAAGCCGTCGTAGACACGGCTGAAGCTGACGCAGTAGCGCTCGGCGGCGAGCTTCGCCACGCCGTACGGCGAGATCGGGTCCGGCGCCATCGCCTCCGTTCGCGGCAGCTCGCCCGCCGAGCCGTAGACCGACGACGACGACGAGTAGACGACGCGCCCGATCCCCTCGTCACGGGCAGCGAGCAACACGTTCAGCGTTCCCTCCACGTTGACCGCGCTCGACGTGAGCGGATCCTGGACCGAGCGCGGGACCGAGCCGAGCGCGCCGAGGTGGTAGACGAGCTCGACGCCGCGGACGGCGTTGTGGACGCGCTCGTAGCTCCGCAGCTCGCCCTCGACGATCTCGATGTCGAGACCGGCGAGGTTCTCGCGGTTGCCGGTCGAGAAGTTGTCGAGCACGCGCACCTCGTCGCCCTGCTCCAGCAGGCCGCGGACGAGGTTCGAGCCGATGAAGCCGCCGCCGCCGGTCACGAGCACCTTCGCCATCAGGCCACCGCGTCCACGTGGAAGTTCGCGCTCAACGAACCGGGGATCGGCTCGCGCAGCATCGGCACGGCGCGGTCGAGCGCCTCGCCGAGCGCGTTCAGGACGGCGACGAGCGGACGCCCCAGCGGACGGAGCCGCGCGCGCTTGAACAGGAGGTCGACGAGGTGTGCGATCAGCATGGTGACGGTGGCCGCCGTGCCCGCTCCGGGATGGACCGTCACGGACGACCAGTCGCCATTCTCGCGGAAAAGCCGCTCGAGGCCGGTGTGTGTCCAACGCCACAGGTCGTCGGGGTTCGGGTGGAACGGGTAGATGCCGTGCGTCGTCACGAGCACCCGGCCGCCCGGCCGGACTGCCCGGCGCAACTCCCGAACGGCCGCAGCCGGATCCGGTACGTGCTCGAGCACCTGGAGGCAGAGCACGACGTCGAAGCTCGCGTCTTCGACCGGGATCGCCTCGATCGAGCCGTGGAGGTCGGCGTGCGGGTTCCCGGGAACGTCGAAGCCGACCGCCTCGGCCGCGCCCGCGAGCAGCTCCGCGTACGGCTGGTCGCCGCAGCCGACGTCGAGGACGCGCAGCTGCGCGAACCGCTGCATGCGGAGCCAGTCGAGCAGCGGCTTGCGGACGGCGTACTGCACCGATGTCCGCTGCGGGTGCATCCGCTCGCTCACGCGGCGGCCTCCGGTGCGGGCTCGCGGATCGCCGCGAGCCCGAAGACGACGAAGGTGAGCGCGTCGAGCGGGATTCCGGCAACGAAGCCTTGCGCCGCCCACAGCCACACGAGCAGCGCCGTCCCCACGAGCCCGAGCACCGGCGCCGCCGCGGAGGTGCGCAGCGTGCCGCGTAGCGCGAGCCAGGCGGCGGCGGCGAACGTCGCCACCCAGAGCAGGAACCCGGGGACGCCGAGGTCGGTGAGCGCCTCGATCCACGAGTCCTGGACGCCGTAGTGGCGGCCGGGCGCGGCGGCCGGGAACTCGAGCGGCGCCTCGTCGGGGAAGCGCGCGTGCATCGCCGGCAGGTAGGGGACGAACACCGCCGGGTCGGCCGACCCCTGCCAGCCGACGCCGAGCAGCGGGTGGTCGCGCCAGATCCGGTAGCCCATCCAGGAGAGCAGCGTGCGATGGGAGTACGTCTGCACGTGCGTCTTCGGCGTCTGGGAGGCGGTCGACGCGCCGAGGAACCGGGCGAACGCCTCGAGGTCGCTGCCGCGGATCGCGACGGTGCCCGCGAAGACGACCAAGCCGAGCGCAGCAACCGCCCCGAGCCGGTGGAGCGGCAGCCTCCGGCCGAGAGTGAGTGCCGCTGCGAGCGTGCCGAGAGCGGTGACGAGCCCGATCGCGGAGGCCATCGACCCGGCGATCACGAGCCCGATCGCCCCGGTCGCAGCGGCAGTCTTCGCCAGCGGCCGGCCGAGCTCGAGGCGGGGTAGGGTGAGCGCGACGACGCCGATCAGGAGGGCCGCGCCCGAGAGGGCCGCGAAGTCGGAGTCGGAGAGGAACGACGACTGGCGGTGGCCGACGGCGGGGTCGGTGGTGGCGATTGCCCAGCCGAAGAACTGGCAGATGCCGACGACCGTCGCGGCGACGCTCCAGAGCACGAAGCTCCAGAGCAGGG
>DATFMW010000390.1:0-4272 GCA_035266765.1 Gaiellaceae bacterium
GCAGCGGGAGCTCGAGGCGGTCGAGGGAGTCGGCGCCGTGCGGGCCCGGGAGATCCGCGAGGGGCTGCGCCGCCTCCAGGAGCACAATCTCGTCGACCGCTATCTCCAGCTCTAGCCGGGACGCGCTGTTGCCGTATCTGCAAACACCGATATTTCGGTTTTCCAGCGGTTTTTGCTAGAGTAAGCCTCCGATGGCCGGCGCCCCTTCACGCGCCGGCTTTCTTGGCGGAAAACGAGATTTCACCTAGGGGAGGGTCGAGCTTGTACAAGGTCGGCGACAAGGTGGTGTATCCCCACCACGGCGCGGGGACGGTCGTCAAGAAGGAAGCGCGCGAAGTTCTCGGGCAGAAGCGCGAGTACCTGACGATCAAGATCCTGCACAACGACATGACGGTGCAGGTGCCCTGCGAGAACGCCGAGGCCGTCGGCCTGCGGCGTGTGATCGGCGAGAAAGAGGTCGGCGTCGTGCTCAAGGCACTGACGGCCGGCTCGACCGAGATGCCGAAGAACTGGAACCGTCGCTTCAAGCACAACCGCGACAAGATGAAGACCGGCGACATCCTCGAGTTGGCCGAGGTCGTCCGGAATCTCGCGCTCCGCGACCACGAGAAGGGCCTCTCCACCGGCGAGAAGCAGATGTTCGTGAAGGCGAAGAAGATTCTCGCCTCCGAGCTCATGTACGCCAAGGACATGGACGAGGACGAGTGCGCCGAGTGGCTCGAGGACGTCCTCGCGGACACGGGCAACGGCAACGGCAAGAAGAAGACGACGGCGAAGAAGAAGACCGCCGCCGCAACCGCGTAGCCCGCGACTCCATCGCGATTACGCTAGGGGGACGATGGCCGCGTCGTCTCCAGAGGCCGGCTAGACATTTCCGACGCAGGCGGAAATGTCTGGGCCATCCTCGTTGCAGCGGGACGGGGGGAGCGTCTCGGCCTGGACCAGCCGAAGGCGTTCGCGCGGGTCGGCGAGGATCCGCTGCTCGCGGAGCCGCTGCGGCGCCTCGACGAGTCGGCGTGGGTGGACGCGGTCGTGCTCGTCGCACCGCCCGGCTGGGAGGAGGCCGCGATTCTGCTCGCCGAGGAGCTCGGTTGCGGCAAGGTGGTCGCGTGCGTGCCCGGCGGCGAGACGCGCGCCGATTCGGTGCGCGCGGGGCTTGCCGAGGTGCCGGAGGACGCCGTCGTGGTGCTCGTCCACGACGCCGCCCGGCCGCTGCTCCCCGACGCGGTGATCGAGCGCGTGCTGGAGCCGCTCTCCGAGGGCTGGGACGGCGCGATCCCGGGCCTGCCGATCGCGGACACGCTGAAGCGCGTCGGCCCGGACGGCGCCGTCGTCGAGACGGTCGCGCGCGACTCGCTGTGGGCCGTGCAGACGCCGCAGGCGTTCCCGGCCGACGTGCTCCGCCGCGCGTACGCGACCGGCGCCGACGCGACGGATTGCGCCGGGCTCGTCGAGGCGGGCGGCGGCCGGGTCACCGTCGTCGAGGGCGACCCGCTGCTGCTCAAGGTGACGACCGCCGACGATCTCGTCGCGGTCGAGCGTCTGCGCGGCGACTGAAGATACGTACCGTCACGTATTGATCGCGCCGGGTCTGGCGGGCGAGTACACGACCTCGCCGGACTACAAGGCGACGGATTTCGCGACGGACTTTCCGAACTACGGCGGCATCGGCCCGGTCGGGCTCGCCTGGGACGCGACGAACCATCTCTGGGTGATGGACGACTACACCGGCGTCCTCTACAAGTTCGACTCGGGCGGCGGCGTCGCCACGGCCTCGTACCACGCGACGGCGCAGGGCACCGGCCAGGTCACCGCGTCGGCGACCGTCGACGGCGTGGACGTCAGCTCGAACAGCATCGACGTCCAGTGGCTGGCGCCGCTCGACACGACCCCGCCGGCGATCGTGCCCTCGATCGACGGCCTGCCCCGCACGAACGGCTGGTACGTCTCGCCGGTGACCGTCTCGCTCGCGGTCTCCGACCCGGAGAGCGGGGTCGCGTCCACGTCCGGCTGCGATCCGGTGACGTTCTCCGCCGACACGGCGCCGGCATCCGGCACCTGCACCGCGACGAACGGCGTCGGCCTCGTCGCCTCCGACACGGAGACGGTCGAGATCGACCAGACCGCCCCGACGGTGGCGTGGAGCGGCAACGCCGGCACCCACGACGTCGACCAGACGGTCGCGATCGCGTGTGCCGCCGGCGACAGTCTCTCCGGCGTCGCGAGCGACACGTGCTCCGGCGCGAGCGGCCCGGCCTGGTCGTTCGGCGTCGGGTCGCACACGCTCACGGCGTCTGCGACCGACAACGCCGGCAACATCGGTTCGAGCAGCACCTCGTTCGCCGTGGTCGTCACGGCGGACGGGCTCTGCAACCTCGGGGACGCGTGGACGTCGAAGCCCGGCGTCGCGAGCTCGCTCTGCGTCAAGATCGAGCACGGATCGCTCGGCGCGTTCCGCAACGAGGTGGCCGCCCAGAGCGGCAAGGCGATCAGCACCGCCCACGCGGACGAGTTGACGCTTCTCGCGAAGTCGCTGTAGCGGTGGGCGGGGGCCCTGCGTCTCGCGCCGGGCTCCCGCCGCCTCCGCCGGTAGGCTCACGCGCGTGAAAGTCAGCGCAGTCGTGTTCGACGTGGGAGAGACGCTCGTCGACGAGACGACGATGTGGAGCGAGCTCGCCGACCTCGCGGGCGTGCCCCGGTTCACGCTCTTCGGCGTGATCGGCGGCATGGCGGCCCGCGGCGAGCACTGGCGACGCGGCTTCGAGCTGCTCGGCCTCGAGCAGCCTGCGGGCTCGGCATTCGCGCGCGAGAGCCTCTATCCGGACGCGGCGCCGTGTCTCGCCGAGCTGCGCGGCCGCGGCTACCGCCTCGGCCTCGCCGGCAATGCGTCCCGTGACGCATACGCACGGCTCGACCTCGACGTCGACTTCGCCGCCGACTCGGGGCTCCTGGGCGTCGAGAAGCCTTCGCCCGAGTTCTTCGTGCGGGTCGCTGCCGAGGTGGGCCGGCCGCCGGCCGAGATCGCCTATGTCGGCGACCGTGTCGACAACGACGTCGAGCCCGCACTCGCGGCCGGGATGGTCGCTGTCCACGTGCGTCGCGGGCCGTGGGGCTATCTGCACGACGCGCCCGAGGACGCGATCCGCGTCGACTCGCTGGCCGAGCTGCCGGACGTGCTGCCGTGACCGAGTACCGGGTCGGCACCGGCGTCGACGCGCACGCCCTCGAGGATGGCGTGCCGCTCGTGCTCGGCGGCGTCCGGGTCGATCACCCGCGCGGACTCGCGGGCCACTCGGACGGCGACGTGCTCGCCCATGCGCTCACCGACGCGGTGCTCGGCGCGGCGGGCCTCGAGGACATCGGCGCGCTCTTCCCCTCCGGCGACCCGGCGCTTGCCGGCGCCGACTCGATCGAGCTGCTGCGGCAGGCGTGGGAGCACGTGCGTGCCGCCGGCTGGGAGCTCGCGAACGCGGACGTCGTCCTGATCGGCGAGGAGCCGCGGCTCGCGCCGCACCGGCAGGCGATGCGGGAGCAGCTCGCCGCGGCGCTCGGCGTCGCGCCCGAGCTCGTCGCCGTGCGCGCGACCACGACGGACCGTCTCGGCTTCACCGGCCGCGGCGAGGGTCTCGCGGCGCAGGCGGTCGCGCTCCTGCGGCGATGATGCGGCGGGCGCGGCTCGTCGCGCTGCTCGAAAGGCACGTCCCGGCCGACGCCGCCGAGGCTGCCGACCTCGAGCGGATGCACGCCTACGCACTCGACCTCGCCGAGCCGCTCTCGCGCGACCAGCCCGGGGCGCACTTCACCGCGTCGGCGCTCGTCGTCGACCCCGACCGGCGCCGGACGTTCCTCGTCCGCCACCGCAAGCTCGCCCGCTGGCTCCAGCCGGGCGGGCACGTCGAGCCGGGCGACGGGACTCTGCTCGCCGCCGCGCTCCGCGAGACGCGCGAGGAGACCGGCCTCACCGTCGCGGCCGGAACGGACGTCCCGCTCGACGTCGACGTCCACGAGATTCCGGCCCGGAACGGGGCGGCCGCGCACCTCCATCTCGACCTCCGCTTCCTGCTCGTCGCCGACGCGATGGGAACCGCCGAGGTCGACCCGGATGAGACGGACGGCGGCGCCTGGCTCCTGCGCGACGACGCGCTCCGCGTGGCCGATGCAGGCCTCCGGCGCCTGATCGAGAAGGGGCTGCCTGCATGAAGCTCGCCCTCGTCACCCATGCCGAGCACCCGGAGCTGCGGCACACGATGCCGAACGTCTGGCCGGAGTACA
>DATFMW010000391.1:0-13453 GCA_035266765.1 Gaiellaceae bacterium
CTCGGGCGCGTGGCGGGCGTTGTAGCGGAGCGCGGGCGGCAGGCAGATGCCGTTGAGCGTCCCGTGCGGGAGCCCGTAGCGGCCGCCGACGGCCTGGGCCATCGCGTGCGCGAGCGCGAGCATCGAGCCGCCGAGCGCGGCGCCGCCGTGGCAGGCGCCGCGGAGCAGCGCGGTGCGCGCGTCCAGGTCGTCCGGCACCTCGACGACCCGCGGCAGCCATTCCGAGATCAGCCGGGCGCCGGTGAGCGCGTGCTCGTCCGCCGTCTCGTTGTGGCCGTACGCGTAGAGCGCCTCGGCGCAGTGGGCGAGCGCGTTCAGTGCCGTGCCGACGGTCGGCTCGAGTGGCAGCCCGAGCGTCAGCCGGGCGTCGTAGACGATCCCGGCCGGCCGGGCGCCGCCGCCGCCGCCGCGCGCGTGCCGCTCCGGGTCGCGGATGCCGTAGTAGGTCGTCCACTCGGCGCCGGAGTACGTCGTCGGCACCGAGACGAGCGGCAGCCCGGCCGCCGCCGAGACCGCCTTGCCGAGGTCGAGCGCGCTGCCGCCGCCGACCGCGAGGACGCCGTCGCCCGCGCCCGCCTGGGCGCCCGCCTCCTCGATCCGGTGCGAAGGCGCCTCGCTCCAGCGCGTGTGCGGCTCGACGCCGAGCTCGAGCCCGTCCCAGCGCTCGCTCGCGACGAGCAGCGGCGAGAGGACGCCGGCCTCGGCGCACACCTCCGGTAGCGCCGCGAGCCCCCAGCGGACGATCACGCGAGCCGCTGCCTCGCGAACGCGACGAACGCCTGGGACACGCGTGTCTCCGCCCGGCCGGCCGAGCGGACGAGCGAGATCTCTCGCGACGGCTCGATGCCCTTCACCCGCGCGGTCGCGAGACCGCCCGAGACGAGGTCGGACGCGATCGCCCGCGCGGAGATGAATGTCACCCCGAACCCGCCGAGCACCGCGGCCCGCGCCGACTCCTGGAGCCCGAGCTCGAGCCGGATGTCGAGGTCGCGCAGCCGGACGCCCTTCTCGCGCAACTCGTCGTCGATCACCTGGCGGACGCCCGCACCCTCCTGCATCAGGATCAGCGGTTCGGCCTTGAGCTCGGCGAGCGTGATCGTCCGGTTCGCGAACGCGTGCGCCGGCGGGCAGGCGAGCACGACCTCGTCGCGGAAGAACGGCTCGAAGGTGACGCCACGGTGCCGCCGCGCGGCGCCGACGACTCCGAGCTCGAGCTCGCGCCGCGCCACCTGCTCCACCACCCGCTGGGTCTCGGAGACCGAGAGCGCGACCTGTACCTGCGGGTGCCGCGCCTGGAACTCGCAGAGGACGAGCGGCACCACGGTCCCGCCCGGCCCGGTCGACGCGCCGATCTCGAGCCGGCCGGCGAGATCGCCCTCCGTCTCCTCGCCGAGCTCCTCGAGCAGCTGCTGCTCCATCGCGAGCAGCCGCTGCGCGCTCCGGTAGAGCCGCTGCCCGGCCTCGGTCGGCTCGACCCGACGGCCCGATCGGTCGAGCAGCTGGTGCCCGAGCCGCTTCTCGAGGGAGCGGATCTGGAGGCTCACCGCCGGCTGCGTGACGCCGAGCTGTTCCGCAGCCTGGGAGAAGCTCCGCCGCTCGACCACGGCACAGAACGCCACCAGCTGACGCGTATCCATAAGCCAAGCTTATCGCCCTTGCCGGGTCCCGTGCGTATCCTCCCGCTTCCGGGGCGGCGTCTACCATCCTCTCGTGCCCGAGACGACGACGCGGCTCGAGGACACGCTCGTACGCGGTTACCGGCAGCTGGCGCTCGACACGCCGGCTCGCCCCCGCGACGTGCTCCTGCGCGTGCTCGACCTGATCCTCTCGGCGCTGTTCCTCCTCGTCACGCTCCCGCTCATGCTCGCGATCGCCGCCGTGATCGTCGCCACGAGCGGCCGCCCGGTCTTCTACCGGGGTGAGCGCGTCGGCCGCGGCGGCCGCGTCTTCACGATGCTGAAGTTCCGCACGCTGAGCGCGGACGCCGAGTCGCGGCTCGGCCCCTATCTCGGCGAGGAGCTCGTCCGGCGCACCGTCGCCGAGTTCACGCCGGTCGGCCGCTGGCTGAAGGCGACCCAGCTGGACGAGATCCCGCAGTTCGTGAACGTCCTGCGCGGCGAGATGAGTCTCGTCGGGCCGCGCCCCATCCGTCCGGTCTTCTTCGAGGAGCTCGTGCGCGACCTGCCCGCGTACTGGCAGCGCCTCGTCGTACGGCCCGGGCTGACCGGGTTCGCCCAGGTGCGCCGCGGCTACGAGACCTCGATGGCGGAGAAGCTCGCGCACGACCTGGAGTGGATCGCCGACCGGTCGGTGCGCCTCTACCTGCGAACGGTGATCGCGACGGCGTGGCGGGTCCTCCGCCAGTCGCTCGAGGGGGTCTCAGGGCGGAACGCCGGCGCCTGATCGTCGTCCTCGCCGGGCTCGTGGTCGTCGCCGCGCTGGCGGCCGGCGCTGTCCTGCTCTACCTCGCACTCCGCCCCGGGCCGCCCCGTGTCGTACGAGCCGGCCCGCTGCTCGTCGGCGTCGACGATGACACGCTCAAGTGGACGGCGTATCCGCTGACGGTCGTCCGGCACCAGCGCTCTCTCGGCGCCGACGCCGTGCGCGTCTGGGTGCCGTGGGACGGAACGGCGACCCCCGGCCCCATCCGCCGGATCGAGCTCGCGCGCGCCGAGCAGGCCGCCCGCCACACGCAGGTCGTGCTCGCGGTCTTCGGCAGCGCCTCGCTGTCACCGACCACGCCCGCCGAACAAGACCGCTTCTGCGGCTACGCGCGGTCGACGCTCGCCCTCGTGCCGCGCGCACGCGCGGTGGTCGTCTGGAACGAGACGAACACGCGCACCTCCTGGCACGGCACGCCGGCCGACTACGAGCGTCTGCTCGCCCGCTGCTACGACGTGCTTCACGCAGCCCGGCCCGGCGTCACCGTTCTCGACTCGACAGCGTCGGCGCACGCGCCCGGCGCCTTCCTGCGCGCGATCGGCCGCGCGTACCGAGCCAGCGGACGCGCACGCCCGCTCGTCGATGCGTTCGGCCACAACCCGTACCCGCGTACGTCCGCCGAGACACCGACGGCCGTCCACACGCCCGGGTTCATCGGCGAGGGCGACTACGCGCGCCTCACGGCGGTGCTCGACGACGCCTTCGCCGGAACCGGGCAGCGCTCACGCGACGTCTGGTACCTGGAGGACGGCTATCAGACGGCCACGCCGACGCGCCTCCTCGGCGGCTACAGCGGCCGCGAGACCGTGCCGACGGTGCCGCCCGGCGTGCAGGCGGAGCGGTTGCGGCAGGCCGTCCTGCTCGCCGCCTGCCAACCGCAGGTGAAGGCGTTCTTCAACTTCGAGCTCGTCGACGAGACACGGCTTGCGGGCTGGCAATCCGGGCTCTTCTGGCGGGGTGCAGGCCGCAAGCCGGCGGCGGCGGCGTTCACGGCAGCGGCGAAGGCGGCCCGCACCGGGACCATCTCCTGTGACGCCTCGACAGGAACGCCCGCGGCCCGCCCGTAGAGTAGGACGCCATGTGCGGGATCTGTGGAATCGCCTCGCCTGCCGGCGCGCCCGACGCCGATCGGCTCGCCGCGATGAGCGCGGCGCTCGTCCACCGCGGCCCCGACAGCGCCGGCGAGCACCGCGACGGCCCCGTCGCGCTCGCGGCGCGGCGCCTCTCGATCGTCGACCTCGCCCACGGCGACCAGCCGATCGCAGGCGAGGACGGCTCGTGCGTCGTCGTCCAGAACGGGGAGATCTACAACGCGCCCGAGTTGCGCCGCGAGCTCGAGCGCGCCGGCCACTCCTTCGCGACGCACTGCGACACCGAGGCGATCGTCCACCTCTACGAGCAGCACGACCTCGGCTTCGCCGAGCGGCTCCGCGGCATGTTCGCGGTCGCGATCTGGGACGCGCGCCGGCGCCGCCTCGTGCTCGGACGCGACCGCTACGGAATCAAGCCGCTCTACTACCGGCACGCACGCGGCGAGCTCGCCTTCGCCTCCGAGCTGCGCGCGCTGCCGCGCGGGGAGATCGACCTCGACGCGCTCGAGTGCTTCCTCGCCTTCAACTCGATCCCGGCGCCGTACTCGATCTTCCGCGACGTCCGCAAGCTGCCGGCGGGCCACCTGCTCGTGTGGGAGGCGGACGGGCAGATGCGGCTCGAGCGCTACGCGCGCCCAGGCCCGGCGCCGCTCGGCGAGCTGCGCGACGGCGACGAGGCCGAGCTCGTCGAGGAGCTGCGGGCGCGGCTGCGCGACTCGGTGCGCGCGCACCTGCTCGCCGACGTGCCGGTCGGCGTCCTCCTCTCCGGCGGCGTCGACTCGGCCGCGCTCGCCGCGCTCGCCGCCCAGGAGACCTCCGAGCCGGTGCACACGTTCACGATCGGCTTCGCGGAACGGAGCTTCGACGAGCGCGCCGACGCGCGGCTCGTCGCGGAGCGCTACGGCACCGACCATCACGAGCTGCTCGTCCAGCCGGACCCGTCGCTCCTGCTGCCCGCGCTCGCGGAGGCGTTCGACGAGCCGTTCGCCGACTCGTCGGCTCTCCCGACCTACCTCGTCTCCCAGCTCGCGGCCGGCCACGTGAAGGTCGCGCTCTCCGGCGAGGGCGGCGACGAGCTCTTCGGCGGCTACTACACCTATGCCGCCGACCTGCTGGCCGACCGGGTTGCTCCGCTCGCACGCCTCGCGCGTCCCCTCGTCGAGCGGCTGCCGACCTCGAGCGGGAAGGCGAGCCTCGACTACAAGGCGAAGCGCTTCGTCCGGGCGGCGCACCTGCCGCCGCTCGAGCGCCACCACGGCTGGAAGGAGATCTTCTCCCCGGCGCTGCGCTCCGAGCTCACGGGCCGCGGCGGCGGCTTCGACCCGGTCGACGTCTACCGGGCGCGCTACGACGAGACCACCGACGCGGATGGGCTCGCCCGGCTGCAGGACGTGGACTTCGGCGTCTACCTCGTGGACGATCTCCTGGTGAAGACCGACCGCGCGTCCATGGCGCACTCGCTCGAGGCGCGCGTGCCGTTCCTCGACCCTGTCGTGACGAACCTCGCGTTCGCGCTGCCGGCGCGGCACAAGGTGCGCGGGCTCGCGAAGAAGGTGCTGCTGCGGAAGGCGGTCGAGCCGCTGCTGCCGCGCGAGGTCGTGCACGGGCGCAAGCGCGGCTTCTCGATCCCCGCGGCCGCCTGGCTGCGCGGCGAGCTCGAGCCGTTCGCCCGCGAGACGCTCTCGGCCGGCACGCTCACCCGCCAGGGCTTCTTCCGGCCGGAGACCGTGACGCGCCTCGTCGACGAGCACGTCGCCGGCGCCGAGGACCGCAGCCGCCAGCTCTGGGGACTCCTCGCGTTCACGCTCTGGTACGAGCGCCACGTCGAGCAGGAGCCGCCCCAGCTGCGCTCCGCCCGCATGGAGGCGCTGCTCGCGTGAGGGTCTGGATCGACATGACCGCCTCGGCGCACGTGCTCGTCTTCCGGCCGCTCGTCGAGCTGCTGCGTGGACGCGGCGACGAGGTGGAGATCACCGCGCGCGACTACGCGCAAACCCTCCAGCTGCTCGAGCTGCACGGGCTCGAGCCGGATGCCGTGATCGGACGCCACGGCGGCCGCTCCCGTATGCAGAAGGCGCGCCAGATGACGCACCGGCTCGGCGCGCTCCGCCGCTGGGCGAAGGGCCGCGGCTTCGACGTCGCGCTCGCCCACGGCTCGCACGAGCTGACGCTGACCGCGCGCCGGCTCGGCATCCCCAGCTCGACGACGTTCGACTACGAGTTCGCGACGCTCCAGCATCAGATCGGCTGCCGGGCGGCGACGAGGGTCGTCGTGCCGGACGCGATCCCGCCCGAGCGGCTCGAGCCGTACGGCGTGCGACCGCCGAAGCTCGTCCAGTACCCGGGCCTGAAGGAGGAGTACTACCTCGCGGATTTCGAGCCCGACCGGTCGCTGCTCGACCGTTTCGGCGTCGATCCGGCGCACGTGCTCGTCGTGCTGCGGCCCCCGCCGGACGTCTCGCTGTACCACCGCCACTCGAACCCGCTGTTCCCGCAGACGCTCGACCACCTCGGCCGGCTCGAGAATGTGCATGCGTTCGTCCTCCCGCGCACGGAGGAGCAGCGGGACTTCGTGCGCGGGCTCGCGCTCCCGTCGGTGATCCTCCCCGAGCAGGCCGTCGACGCGCAGAGCCTGATCGCGCTCGCCGACGTCGTCGTCTCCGCGGGCGGGACGATGAACCGGGAGGCCGCCGCGCTCGGCGTCCCCGTCTACACAACCTACGGCGGCCGCCTCGGCGGCGTCGACGAGGGGCTGATCCGGGACGGCCGGCTGAAGCCGCTCACCGACCCGCGCGCGCTCGACCTGCGCAAGCGCGACCCCGACGCCGCACCGCACGCGCGCCGCGAACCGACCGAGATGCTGCGCCTCCTCCTGTCCGCGCTAGACGGGTAATCCGGGGACACGGCCCCGGCGGCCATGTCCCCCGGCCGAGCGCGCACCCCCCGCCCTGGGTGGGGCTGTGTTCCCGCCGCCCTCGGCCATGACGCTATCGAGGCACCGGTGCCGTGTCCGTCGCAGCTTCGTGTCGCACGCGTGCCGATTCGTCCACACCGGCTGCACCGAACGCGGCCGCACCGGACAGGGCCAAGCCGGGACGGGCTCCGCGAGGTGGTCAGGCGACGTGGGCGAGTTGCTCGAGCAGCTCCGAGCCGAAGCGCTCGAGCTTCGCCGGGCCGATGCCCGGCACCGCGGCGAGCTCGGCAAGCGTGCGCGGCGTCCGCGCGACGAGCTCGGCAAGCGTCCGGTCGTTGAAGACGACGTAGGCGGGCACCTCCTCGGCGCGCGCCCGCGCGAGGCGCCACTCCTTCAGCGCGATCACCGCCGGCGTCTGCTCGAGCTTCGGCTTCTCGGACGCCGGCGCGGCAGGGGCGGCCGCATGCACGCCGAGCTCCGCGAGGAAGCGGCTCGGCCGGCCGGACCACGTCACGAGCAGGTGCCGCTTCGCACGCGTCAGGCCGACGTAGAGCAAGCGCCGCTCCTCGTCGAGCTCAGCGCCGCGGGCACGCCGGATCGGCAGCTCGCCCTCCTCGAGCCGCGGCAGATACACCGCCTCCCACTCGAGCCCCTTCGCGCGATGGAGCGTCAGCAGGTGGACGCCGCGGCCCGCGCTCGCCCCGAACCGGTCGCGCAGCGACGCGGCGAAGTCGGCGGTCGTCCGCTCGCCGTCGTCGAACGCCTCCGCCAGCGCGACGAGCCGGGCGAGGTCGGCCTGCCGGGTCTGCTCGCGGTCGCCGAGCTTCTCCGGCGGAGAGTCGAGAAGCCCGTGCGCAACGGCCAGCCGGCGCACGGTCTCCGCAACCACGGACGAGACCGGCTCGGCACGGAGCGCCTTCACCAGCCTCCGCGCCGCGTCGCGGTCGAGCAGCGACGCGCCCTGGAACGGGATCCCGGCCTCGTGGAACGCCTCCTCGAACTCCGTCGTGCGCGAGTTCGTCCGCAGCAGCACCGCCTGTTCCTCGTGCGGCACCCCCGCCGCGGCGAGCTCTCGCACGCGCGCAACCACGGCACCCGCCTGCTCGCCCGGGTCGAGGCACGCGCGCAGCTCCGGTTCCGGGCCGTCGCCGTGCTCCGCGCGCAACGTCTTCTCCGAGCCGCCGAGCTTCGGGACGAGCCGGTTCGCGAGCTCGAGCACGTGCGGCGTGGAACGGTAATTCCGCTCGAGCCGGACGACGTGCGCGTGGGGGAACCGGGCCGGCACGCCGAGCAGCCAGCGCGGGCTCGCACCCGTGAAGCCGTAGATCGACTGGTAGTCGTCGCCGACGACGCAGAGGTCGTCGCGCGGGCCGAGCCAGAGGTCGAGGAGGGTCTGCTGGAGCAGGTTCACGTCCTGGTACTCGTCGACGGTGAACGCGTGCCAGCGCCCGCGCACTATCTCGAGCGCCTGCGGGTCGTCCTCGAGCGCGGCGATCGTCAGCCCGAGCAGGTCCTCGAAGTCGATCGCGCCCTCGTCGGCCTTCCGGCGCTCGTACTCGCGGAAGACGCGGTGCGCGAGGTCGGGCGGCAGCGGCGGCTCGTGGTCGTCGAGCGCGGCGAGGTACGCCTCCGGGGTGAGCCGGCGGTTCTTCGCCCACTCGATCTCGGTCGCGAGGTCGCCGGCCGGCCGGAACCGGTACGGCTTCGGCAGCCCGTTCCCGATCCGGCGCAGCAGCAGCGCCTTCGTGGCGAGGATCCGCCCGGGATCGCCGCGGAAGTGGCGCAGGAGCGCCAGGGCGGCGGAATGGAACGTCGACGCGCGCACACCCTCGACGCCGAGCGAGGCGAGGCGCGAGCGGAGTTGGCCCGCGGCCTTGTCGGTAAACGTGACCGCGACGATCCGGCCCGCCGGAAACGCGCCGCTTGCGACCTGCCACGCGATGCGGCGGGTGATCGTCGTCGTCTTGCCGGTGCCGGCCCCGGCGAGGATGCAGACGGGGCCGCGCGCCGCCTCGGCGGCGCTGCGCTGCTCCGGGTTCAGGCCCGCGAAGATCTGCTCAGCGTCCACTCTGTGACCGTACCGACGGCTCCGGTCGACTTCGCCCCGGAGAGCTCGGAACTTCCCAACGTCTGTGTGACGCGCCGCGCGGACAGTCAGAATGGTCGCCGTGGACGGGATTGCGGACCGCAGCCACGGGCCTGCGCAGGTGCTGAGGTTCGCCGGCCTCCTCGCCGGGGCCGTCCTCGTCGTCGTCGCGGTCGCGCTCGCGGCGCTCTACCTCTGGCTGCGCACGTACGCCCCGCTCCAGGCGGTCGCGTTCGGCTTCGCGCCGGGCCCCGGCATCGGAGCGGCGATCCAGGCTGCCGTCGGCTCGGGCGGCAAGGAGGTCTTCTTCCCCCTGTACCGCAGGGGGAAGCCGTTCGACGCCGGCTTCACGCTGCACAACTCCGGCCACTTCGCCGTCACCGTCACGGGGATCGCACCGGAGACGCCGCAACAGCCGCCGTGGATCGGCCCGGTGGCCGTGCGGGGAGCCGCCTCCGTCTCGACCACCGCCGGCGTCGGCCGCACGCACCCCTTCCGGCCGATCGACCTCACGGCCGGGGACACCGCCGCGCTCGTCGTCCGCTTCGACACGGCCTGCCCGGCCTCACACGGCCGGACCGACCCGGTCTACACCGACCGGGTCCGGCTGCGCTACTCGTACCTCCACATCTTCCACAAGACGCAGACCGTCGAGCTGCCCTTCGCCGTCACCCTCCGCTGCACCGGCGGGCCGCTCGCGAAACCGTAGGCCGCCCGGTCAGTCGGCCGGGTCGAACGTGCGCTCAGAAGCGGGCAGCGCCTGCCACTCCTCGCGCGGCGCCGCAGCTGCCGGCCGCCGCTCGCGCTCCGGCGCACGGACGATCGCACCGAGCCGGGCGACCACCTCGAGCGTGTCGCCCTCGTCGGCGAGCCGCTGCAGGACGGCGAGCTCCCGCTCGAGCCAGTCGGGATCGATGGGCGGACGGCTCAACCGCATGATCTTCGGATGGGTCGTCGCGCCGACGGCCTCGCCGACGGCCCACAGCTCCTCGTGGATCTTCTCGCCGGGCCGCGAGCCGATGAACTGGATCCGGACGTCGCGCGCATCTCCGTCCGGCTCGCCCGGCAGGCGCGGCTCCTTCCCCGAGAGCCGGATCATGTTCTGCGCGAGGTCGATGATCCGCACCGGCTCGCCCATGTCGAGGACGAACACCTGGCCGCGGCCGCCGATCGCGCCCGCCTGGACGACGAGCGACACCGCCTCCGGGATCGTCATGAAGTAGCGCGTCATCTCCGGATGGGTGACCGTCACCGGCCCGCCCCGCTCGATCTGCTTGCGGAAGGTCGGGATCACGCTCCCGGACGAGTTGAGGACGTTGCCGAAGCGGACGGCGACGAACCGCGTCCGCACGTCCTTCCGGTGCCCGAGCGCCTCGACGACCCACTCGCAGATCGCCTTCGACTGGCCCATGATCGTCTGCGGACGCACCGCCTTGTCCGTCGAGATGAGCACGAACCGCTCGACGTCGAACTCCGCGGCGAGCTCGGCGACCGTCCGCGTGCCGCCGACGTTGTTCCGCACCGACTCGAGCGGATGCGTCTCCATCAGCGGCACGTGCTTGTACGCCGCCGCGTGGAAGACGACGGTCGGCCGGTACTTCTCGAACACCTCGCGCCGCATGACGCCGCGGTTCTTCACGTCGACGAGCTTCGGGATCGCGGGCGTGAAGTCGCGCTCGCCGACGAGCTCCCGCTCGATCTCGAAGAGCGCCGTCTCGGCCGAGTCGACGAGGATCAGCCGCTTCGGGTTGACGCGCGCGATCTGACGGCACAGCTCCGAGCCGATCGAGCCGCCGGCGCCGGTGACGAGCACCGTGTGGCCCGCGAGATACGACGCGACCTGCTCGAAGTCGACCTCGACCTGCTCGCGGCCGAGCACGTCCTCGACCTGCACGGGACGGAGCTGCCCGGCGAGGCCGAGGTCGCCGGAGATCAGCTCGTACAGGCCCGGCAGCGTCTTGACCTGAACCTTCGATTCCTGCGCCGTCTCGACGATGCGGCGGCGCACCTCGCCGGAGACCGACGGCATCGCGATCAGCACCTCGTCCGGCTTGTGCTCGCGCAGGACGCCCGGCAGGTCGGCGATCGCGCCGAGCACGCGGACGCCCATGATGCGCGTGCCCCGCTTGCGCGGGTCGTCGTCGACGAAGCCGATCGGCGCGTAGCGGAGCATCCGCGACCGCTGCATCTCCTGGACGATCAGCCGGCCCGCGTCGCCGGCGCCGACGACGATCACCTCCTTGCCGCGCGCGACGACGCTGATCCCCGGCCGCTCGATCACCGTGCGGGCGAGCAGCCGCGCGCCGGCGACGAGCGCGAGCGTGAGCAGCAGGTCCATGGCCGCGATCGAGCGCGGGAGCCGCACGGTGTGCACGGGCGAGGCGAAGTAGACCGTCACGTCGGCGATCAGCGAGGCGACGACGACGCCGCGGAACGCCGACCACATGTCCCGCACGGAGACGTAGCGCCACCAGCGGTTGTAGAAGCCGAACGCGACGAACACGATCAACTTGATCGCGACGACGAGCAGGA
Source organism: Gaiellaceae bacterium (assembly GCA_035266765.1). GTDB lineage: Bacteria > Actinomycetota > Thermoleophilia > Gaiellales > Gaiellaceae > Palsa-739. The sequence goes on from DATFMW010000391.1 coordinate 11,066, forward strand.
TCGTCCGCCGCAGGAGCGTCGAGTAGTAGATCGGCAGCCCCTGATCGAACCGCAGCTCGAACGCCAGATACCAGGCGACCGCGACGATCCCCGCGTCCACCAGCAGCTGCCAGAGGCGGTGGCGGACGAAGCTCATGCGCGCGAGACGACGCCGACCGCGGAGCGGACCGTGTCCACGACCCGTTCCTGCATCGCGGCCGGGATCCCGGCCCAGAGCGGGAGCGAGAAGTTGTCGCCCGCAACCCGCTCGGTCTCGGGCAGCGAGCCGGGCTCGTAACCGAGGAAGCGCAGCGCGGGCTGGAGGTGGAGCGGCGTCGTGTAGTAGACGCCGGAGGCGATCTCCGCCTCGGAGAGGGCCGCGCGGATCGCGTCGCGCTCGGGCGAGCGGCACACGAGCAGGTGGTAGATGTGGCCCGGCTCGTCGCGGGGCAGCTCGACGAGGTCGCCGAGGCCGAGCTCGGCGTAGCGGGCGGCGGCCTCGCGCCGGCCGCGGTTCCACGCCGCGAGCTGGGGCAGGAAGAGGCGCAGCATCCCGGCCTGGAGCTCGTCGAGGCGGGAGTTGTAGCCGACGAAGTCGAAGTCGGTCTTGTCGCGCGACCCGTGAAAGGCGAGCACCTGGACGCGCTCGGCGAGCTCCTCGTCGCTCGTGGCGACGAGGCCGCCGTCGCCGAGGCAGAAGAGGTTCTTCGTCGGGAAGAAGCTGTACGTGGCGACCGTGCCGAGCGTCGCAACGCCGGGGGCGCCGAAGGCCTGGGCCGCGTCCTCGATGATCGGCAGCCCGAGCTCGACGAGCGGTTCGAGCGGCAGCGGCCGCCCGAACAGGTGCACCGGCATGATCGCGCGTGTCCGCGCGGTGACCTTCGCGGCCACGTCCTCGGGATCGACGTTCAGCGTCACGGGGTCGATGTCGGCGAACACCGGGGTCGCGCCGCGCCGCGCGATCGACTCGGCGGTCGCGTAGAACGTGAACGCCGGGCAGATCACCTCGTCGCCGGGGCCGATCTCGAGCGCGTCGAGCACGAGCACCAGCGCGTCGGTGCCGTTCGCGACCCCGACCGTCCGCCGCACGCCGAGATACGCGGCCGCCTCCTCCTGGAACGCCCAGTAGTGCGGCCCGCGGATGTACTGGCCGCTCTCGACGACCTCGCGAAAGCGCTCCTCGAGCTGCGGGATCAGGTGCGCGAACTGCGCTCGAACGTCAACGAGCGGGATCTTCTGCACGGGCCCTCACTGTAGCCGCCTTGCGCCACCGGTATGCGAGGTACGCCGCGAGCACGACGACGCCCGCGACGACGAGATATTCCACGTATTTGAAGCCGTGGTCGAAGCGCTGGTAGCTCGATCCGAGCCCGTAGCCGGCACCGGCGATCGCGAAGGCCCAGATCGCCGAGCCGATCGCCGTCAGCACCGTGTACGGGGCGAGCGGCATCTCGAAGACGCCGGCGGGGATCGAGACGAACGAGCGAACGATCGGCGTGATCCGGCCGAGCAGGACGCCGATGTTTCCCCAGCGCCCGAACCAGGCCTCGGCGCGGTCGAGCCGCTCGGGTGTCAGGTGGAACCAGCGTCCGTGCCGCTCCAGCAGCGGCCGGCCGCCGTAGAGCCCGATCGCCCAGCCGACGACCGCACCCGCGAGGTAGCCGAGCGTGCCGGCGAGGGCGAGCGCAACGAACGCGCCGGCGCCGAAACCGATGTGCCAGCCGAAGATCGAGACACCCGCCGCCGTCGCGAAGACGCCGGCGGAGACCGCCCCCGCATAGAGCATCACGATCTCGCTCGCAGCCGGGAAGACTGCGTCGATCGCCATCAGCCCGAAGACGGCGTAGACGCCGTGGGAGGCGACCTGCGAGGTGAAGCTCGAGGTGATGCTCGCGAGCACGCGAGCAGGTTATCGACGCGCGGTGAACGGCGCGACCAGCGAGACCTTGCCGATGTCGTTCGTGGCGGTCACGCGCAGGTCGTAGGCGCCCGTGAAGGCGAGCTTGCCCGTCCACGCGCGGCCGTCCCACACGACGCGCTGCGCGCCGGGCTGGAGGTCGGCGTTGAGCAGCGTCGCGATCACGGCACCGCTGGCGCGCGACTCGACGGTGACGAGGACGCGGGCGGCGTGCTGGAGCTGGAACGTCGCGGTGACGACGGTCTTCGCAGCGGGTGCGAGGTGCGCGGCGGCCGGGGCGACCGCGAGCGCGCCGAGCGTGTCGTTCAGGGAGACGCCGCGCTCGGCGGTCGTCGTCCGGCCGAGGTCGTCGGTCGCGGTAACGGCGAAATGCCACGTGCCCTCGACCGCGGGGGAGCCGTCGGCGCTGCGCCCGTCCCAGCCCAGCGTGTGGACGCCCGGCTGCTCGTCGTCGGAGACGAGCGTGCGCGCGGAGCCGTCCGGCCCGGTCA
>DATFMW010000392.1:0-3337 GCA_035266765.1 Gaiellaceae bacterium
CGGGTTCGGCGAGGAGGTGTGCCGGCAGTTCCGGCTCGGCTATGCGCCAGGCGGCGCGACGCTCGGCAAGCGGGCGCGCGGGGAGGGGTACGCGGGCGACGAGTTGCTCGCGGCGGGGCTCGCGAACCGGCGCGGCAACGACTACTTCCAGCGGCGCATCGTCTTCCCGCTCGCCGACCGGCGCGGCGCCGTGGTCGGGTTCCAGGCGCGCAAGCTTCACGACGACGACCCGCTCCAGGCGAAGTACGTGAACTCGCCCGAGAGCGATCTGTTCCGCAAGGGGGACGTCCTCTACGGGCTCGATCTCGCGCGCCAGACGATCGCCAAGGAGGACCGTGCGGTCGTCGTCGAAGGGAACGCCGACGTGATCGCCCTCCGCCAGGCGGGCTTCCTGCCCGTCGTCGCGTCGATGGGGACGGCGCTGACGGAGGCGCAGCTGCGCGAGCTTCAGCGGCTGAGCAAGCGGCTCTACCTGTGCTTCGACGCGGACGCCGCCGGCCAGGACGCGACGCTCCGCGGGATGCGGCTCGCGAGCGACCAGGGCTTCACGGTGCGGGTCGTCGTGCTCCCGGAGGGACTCGACCCGGCCGACGACCCGGCTGCGTTCGAGCGGCAACTGCTCGAGCCCGTGAGCTATGCCGTCCACCAGGTGCGGCTCGAGTTCGGGCGGGCGCGCGATCGGGAGGCGGCGTTCGCGGCGATCCGGGCGTTCCTCGCAACGCTGCCGGATTCGCCGGAGCGGCAGGATGCCCTGCGCCTCGCCGCCGACCTGCTCGACCTGCCGCCCGAGACGCAGGCGGGCCTTGCGCCGGCGCGCGGCAGCTCGCGCGCAGCGGGCGTCGTCTCGCCGCGCCTCCTCGACGCAGGAAGCCGGCTCGAGCGTCGCGCGCTCGCCGGTGTCGCTGCGCACCCGTCGCTCCTGAAGATCCTCGGCGAGCTCGGCCCCGAGCACTTCGACGACGAGCTGCACCGGCGCGCCCGCGGACACCTGCTCGGCGAGGAGCCCGCCGACGGCGACCTGACGCCCCTGCTCGCCGAGCTCTACGCGCTCGCCGACGCCGAGGAGATCGGGGTCGAGACGGCCGAGCAGCTTCTGCTCCAGGTGCGTGCGCGCGGCGTCCAGCGCGAGATCGATCGCGAGACCGACGACCGCCGCCGCCTCGCGCTCTACGCGTCGCTCGGCAAGATCCGGAAGCGGATCAGCGAGCTGATGTAGCCTGGCGCCTCGCTACAATGGCGCCCGCCGATCCCCGGTAGCTCAATTGGCAGAGCATCCGGCTGTTAACCGGAGGGTTGTTGGTTCGAGTCCAACCCGGGGAGCTGTCGTTGCGGAGCGAGCGCCCTCGGTCGCTCGCTCTGTTCCCTTCGCACCGCGGCCCGGCGACCGGGCCTGCTGGGTTCGCGTCGATGAGGCGAACCTCACCGACCTCACGTTCGACCGGCTCGCCGGCAACGACGCCGACACCGCGCTGAAGGCGCTGCCACCGCTGCTCGGCCTCCTTGCGCCGAGACGCCGAGGCGCGGCGCCGCGGCGCGAGCGGGCAAACTGTGACGGATGCGTCGCCCGAGGAACCTGCCGCGGATCCTGCTCCTCGCGGGCGTCGGGTTGCTTCTCGCCGACGCCGTCATCGTCGTCGCCCTGCATCGTTGGCGAAGGACACGGCACGCCGGCACAGCCGTGACGCAACCTGCGCAGACGACCGCACCGCCCGCCACCACGACCGCACCGCCGACAACCTCGCCGCCTCCGCCGCCCTCGAGGGTGCCGATGTCATGGAGCGACGCCGGAGCCATCATCGTGGACGTCACCGCCGCCAACCCGGAGTGGCTCGGACGGATGATGCGCAGCTCCGGCTTCGGCTGGGTCGCGCTCCCCCTCGGGGGGCCGGGCACGCTTGCTTCCCCGCCGGCCGGCTGGGCCGCGCGGTTCCGCGCAGCGAGTGGCCTACCGGTGGGCGGCTGGAGCGTCCTCGGTGATGACCCTGCGCAGGACGCGACCGACGCCGCGCAGCTGATCCAGAGCAACGGCCTCTCGTTCTACATCGCCGACGCCGAAGCTCCGTACAACGGACATGCGGATCGGTCGCAGGCGTTCGTGCGCGCGTTCCGGGCGCTCGAGCCGACGCTGCCGGCAGGGCTCTCGTCGTTCTGTGACGCGAACGGACTCGGCCTCGCCGCCTGGGCGAAGGCAGGCTTCGCCTTCCTGCCGCAGGCGTACGTGAACGACTTCGGTGCGGCGGTCGCGCCGATCGCCTGCGTGCACGCCGCGGCGCCGTTCTTCTCGCGAGCGCGGGTGCATCCCATGGTTGCGTGCTACCAGGGTCAGCAGGGATACGTCACGCCCGGGCAGTTCGCACAGCTGCTCGTGCAGGCGCAGACGAAGGGGTTCTCCGTCTTCCCGGCCGAGACCCTCTCCAACCCCGACGACTGGAAGACGTACGCGGCGGCGATCGCGTCACAGGGCATCGCGGCCCCGCTGCCATGAGCGTCGGGCCCGCGCTGTCGCGTCGGCGCATGCGCGAGATCGTCATCGGGCGGCGTTTCCGCGGACCAGCGCGCTCCGGAAACGGCGGGTACACGAGCGGGCTCGTCGCCGGGCTCCTCGACGCCGACGCGGTCGAGGTGACGCTGCGGCTGCCGCCGCCCCTCGACACGCCGCTTCGGGTCGAGCGCGACGGCGAGACGGTGCGCGTCCTCGACGGTGACGTGCTCGTCGCCGAGGCGCATCCCGCCGAGCCCGATCTCGAGGCGCCTGCGCCGCCGGCGTACGCGCACGTGGCCGCGCTCTCCGCGGCACAGCCCGGCGAGGCCGACCATCCGTTTCCCGGCTGTTTCGTCTGCGGCACCGGCCGGGAAGAGGGCGACGCGCTGCGGCTCCGTCCCGTGGCGCTCGGCGACGGCACGGTCGCCGCCGCCTGGCGCGTGTCCGAGCGGCTCGCCGACCCGGGCCCGTTGCCACTCGAGCTCGTGTGGGCGGCGCTCGACTGTCCCGGCGGCTGGGCGGTGCAGCCGGACGGCTCACGGGGGATCAGCGTCCTCGGCCGACTCACGGCGCGGGTCCTCGAGCCGCCGTCGGCCGGCGACGAGTGCGTCGTGCTCGGCTGGCCGCTGCGGGGAGGCGACGGCCGGCGACGCCACGCGGGGACGGCGGTCTTCCGCGACGGCGAGCTGCTGGCCGTCGGCCGTGCGGTGTGGTTCCTCGTCGAAAACGAGGTCAGGGATCCATCGTGATCCATTAGCCTCCCGGTCGATGGACGAGCGCTTCGAGGATCTCCGCCGCCGACTCGGCACCATCTCCGACCTCACCGCCGCAGCCGGACTGCTCTCCTGGGACGAG
>DATFMW010000393.1:0-4599 GCA_035266765.1 Gaiellaceae bacterium
ACACGCGCGACGCGACCGACATCCTGATTGACATCGCCGACCGCTGCGGCTTCCTCGACGTCTGGAACGGTTTCCTCAGCATGCTGCTCGGCCTCGTCGCACGCGAGGATCTCGTCCTCGCTCCCGACCGCAAGTACTCGAACGACGAGCTGATGGACCACATGTGCCGGGCGACCTACGACGACGAGCACGACCTCGCCTGGTTCCGCGAGCACGGCCACATGGTCCGGGAGCAGACCGCGTCGGAGTCCTACCTCCCGTTCGACGGCCTGCGGATCCCCTTCTACTACGAAGTGATCAAGACCGCCGGCGACACGCTGCGCGAGCAGTTCGCCGGCACCGGCTACGACTGGGACACCTCCGGCTACGTGCCGCTGCCGTTCTGGGTCGACGGCCCGATCCACGGCGAGATCCCCGAGTACCCGCTGTACGCGATCACGTTCAAGACGGCGGAGACGAACTTCGCCGAGAACATGACCATCCCGGTCATCTCGAAGATCACGCAGGGGGCCGCGCAGACCCGCGGCGTGCTGCTGAACCCGCGTACCGCGGCGGCACTCGGGATCGCCGAGGGCGACGCGATCGCGGTCTCCTCACGCTTCGGCCGGGTGGAGGGCGACGCGGCCTTGAGCGAGGGCGTCCACCCCGACGTGGTCGCCGTCTCGAACGCGATCACGCACCGCAACGGCGGCCGCAAGGGGACGCACTTCAACGCGCTCCTGCCGGGCGAGCTCGAGTACACCGACAGCTTCAGCGGCGCACTCGAGTCGGTCGCGCGCGTCCGAGTCGAGAAGGTTGGAGAGGGGGTGGCGGCATGACCCGGTGGGGAATGGTGATCGACCTCGACCGCTGCGTGGGCTGCAACGCCTGCACCGTCGCCTGCAAGATCGAGAACGGCACGCCGGGCGACCACTACTGGGCCCGCGTCTACACCGAGGAGACCGGCACGTTCCCGGACACGAAGACGACGTACGTGCCGGCGCTCTGCAACCACTGCGCCGACGCCCCGTGCGTGACCGTCTGTCCGACGGGTGCGAGCTACAAGCGCGACGACGGCATCGTGCTCGTCGACCAGGACAAGTGCATCGGCTGCCGCGCCTGCATGCTGGCCTGCCCGTACAGCAACCGCTTCTACCTCAACAAGGGCATCCTCGAAACCGGCTACTACGGCGAGCGCACCGCCTTCGAGGATGCGAAGTGGGCGGCGTTCACCGAGGGCACGGTGACGAAGTGCACGTTCTGCGCGCATCGCGTCGACGACGGCCTCGAGCCCGCCTGCGTCGTCACCTGCCCCACCGAGGCCCGCATCTTCGGCGACCTCGAAGATCCGGAGAGCAAGCCGAGCGTGCTGATCCGCGACCGTGACGGCCGGCAGCCGCTGCCCGAGATGGGAACGAACCCGTCCGTCTTCTACGTTGAGGGGAGGTCGTCGTGAGCGAGCAGATCGCAACCCGCCGCCTGCTGATCGGCGGCAACCAGTTCCTGATCGGCTACCAGCAGCAGCAGGAGTGGGCCTGGCTGATCGCCACCGCCTTCTTCCTCGGCAAGGTCGGCGGCGGCCTCTTCATGATCTCGTTCTTCACCGACTTCAAGCTCGGCGCGCTCGTCGGCATCCTGCTCGTCGGGGTCGGCAAGACGACGGCGCACCTGCTCTACCTCGGCCGCCCGGAGCGGTTCCTGCGGGCGGTCTGGCGCTGGCAGACGTCGTGGATCTCCCGGGGGATCCTCGCCATGATCGCGTTCTGCACGCTCGGGGCGCTGTACGTGGCGCCGTACGTGCACGTCTTCATCCCGCAGGGGCTCGCCGACGCGTGCGGCATCGCGGCCGTCGTGTTCGCGTTCGTGCTCATGTTCTACGACGGCTTCGTGCTCCGGGCGAGCAAGGGCGTCCCACTCTGGGACTCGTACCTGATGCCGGTGCTGATGCTCTTCTACGCGACGCTCGGCGGCATCGCGCTGACGCTCGCGCTCGAGGTGCTGAACGGCGACGCGACCAGGCGTACGCTCGAGTGGCTCGGGATCGGCCTGCTCGCGGTCAACGCCGCCCTGCTCGTGTTCTTCCTCGTTGACTCGCGGCTGCGGCACGTCGCCGCCGAGCTCGCCGTGACGCTCCTGACCCGCGACCGGCTCGCCCGGATCTTCGTCTCCGCCGTCGTGATCGGCATCGGCGGCACGCTCGTGCTCGCCGGGATCTCGATCGGCACCCATAACCGCGTCGTGCTGCCGATCGCGGCCGTGTGCGACTCGATCGGGCAGTTCTTCCTCTTCTTCGCGATCCTGCGGGCAGGCATTCACGCGCCCATCCGCGCCCTGCCGCTCCGCGGCATCCGGCCGGGGGTGGCGACGTGAACGACTGGCTCGATCAGGCCGTACGGCGGCTCGCCGAGGCGACCGGGCAGCCGCCCGGCGACTTCGCGCTCGACCAGGCGGCAATCGACGCCCTCCTCGACCTCGCACGCGTCGCCGCGCACGACAGCGGCGAACGCACGAACGCGCCGCTCGCGTCCTATCTCGTCGGGCTCGCCCACGGCCGCACGCCCGCGGCGCAGCTCGCCGATCTGACACGGGAGGCGAGCGGCTCCGGGCCGTGACGGGAAGGGACGCTAGAACGCGAAGATGCTGCGGCCCTTGAGCTCGACCGTGTAGATGTCGGTCGCGAGCTGGAGATGGGCGTGGAACGCGGTCGCGGCGCGGTCCGGGTCGTGCGAGGCGCACGCCGCGAGCAGCTCGACGTCGAGCTGCTCATGGCGGTCCTGGAGCTCGCCGGACGCGGAGAGCAGGATCGGCCGGTAGCGCTCGCAGCTGTCCCACGCCGGCCGGATCAATCGCAGCAGCCAGGCCGAGTGCGCCGCCTCGTACAGCGTGAAGTGGAACGCGGTGTGCGCGCGAACGGCCTCGCGGGCGTCGCCGCTGTGGCGGGCGGCGTCGAAGGTGGCGAGGTACCCGCGCGCCGTCTCCTCGTCGGCCGGCTCGAAGAGCTCGGCGGCGCGCCGCACGGCGAGCGTCTCGAGCGCGAGCCGGATCGAGAACAGCTCCCGCAGCTCCTCGACGTCGAGCCCCATCACCTTCGCGCCGTGGTGCGGCACGTGCTCCGCGAGCCCGAGTGCCTCGAGCTGGCGCACCGCTTCCCGGATCGGCGAGATGCTCATTCCGAGTGAGCGCGCGAGATCCTCGAGACGCAGCGGCGTGCCGGCCGTCAGCTCGCCGAGGATGATCGCCTCGCGCAGGCGCTCAAGCGCGGCCTCGGCCATCGTGCGGTGCCGCACAGTGGCACCATCGACGGGAAGCGAGATCTCCACGTAGGCTGAGCGTGAACCACACTTGATCAGATGTCAAACCCGTGCGACGATTCACACTTCCGCGTGACAAGCGAACCGAATCGCCTTCCCCCGTTCTCGATCTCGCAGGTGAGCACGCTCACCGCGAGCTTCGCGGACGACGTGCGCGCGTATGCCGCCGCGGGCGTCGACGGGATCGGCATCTGGGAGCTGAAGCTCACCGAGGGCTCCGACGCGCAGGCGCTCGAGGAGCTCGAGGCGAGCGGCCTCGGTCGCGCCTCGGCCGTGCCGGATGTGCCGTCGATCCTGCCGTTGCCGTTCATCCCCGGGCCCGAGGACCCGCAGGAGCGGATCGCCGCGCTCTGCGCGTCGGTGCACCGGCTCGCTGCGTTCGGGGCGCCCGCGGTCGTCTGCCTCACCGGCTCCGCGCGCGGTCTCGACCCCGACGACGCCCGCGCGCTCGTCGTCGACGGGCTGCGCACGGCGGCCGCGGAGGCGGAGCTCGCCGGCGTGCGGCTCGCGCTCGAGCCGTACCAGCGCGACGGGATCGAGGACTGGTCGATCGTGAACACGCTCGCCGACGGGGCGGCGCTGATCGCCGACGCCGGCGGCAGTCCGGCGCTCGGTCTCCAGTTCGACGTGTGGCACCAGTGGAACACGCCCGACCTCGCCGGCGAGATCGCGCGCCACCTGCATCTCATCGCCGGCGTCCACGTCTGCGACCAGCGCGAGCCGACCCGAGGCTGGGCCGACCGCGCGCTTCCGGGCGACGGCGCCGCCGGCGTCCCGTCGATCCTCGCCGCGCTCGACGCGGCCGGGTGGGACAGCTTCTACGATCTCGAGATCTTCTCCGACAACGGCGCGTTCGGCAGCGCGTATCCCGACTCGCTCTGGGATGTCGCCGCCGCCGAGCTCGCGCGCCGCGGTCGGGAGCGATTCGCCCGATGTTGGCAAGAACGGAGGGTTGCGGCATGAGCCGGGCCCGGAGAGGAGAGAGCATGAGTGGAACCACACGAGTGCGCATCGCACTCGTCATCGCCGCCGCCGCGGCGCTCGTCCTCGCCGCGACTGCTGCGGCGCAGGTTCAGTCGCCCAAGCCGATCGTGATCGGCTGGGCGTTCGACTCGAAGGGTGCCATGGCGCCGTTTGACAATCCCGCGCTCGCGGCGGCGAAGCTGCGGGTCAAGCAGATCAACAGCCATAAGGGCGTGATGGGTCGCCCGCTCAAGATCATCACGTGCGACACGCAGGGCAACAAGCCGGCGGTCGCCAAGGCATGCGCGTCGAAGTTGATCGGCCAGGGTGCGAACGTCATCTTCAC